>JBAWET010000128.1:0-5139 GCA_049591355.1 Nitrososphaeraceae archaeon | reverse complement strand
ACACATCTCTCTTATTCCTAATGACTGACCATCCTTTAGTTCCCATCATATCGAAATATTTTCTTGTTGATTGGAGATCAGCTTGTCCTAAATTGTTATTTGGATCCTTATATAGAGAACAATATGTGAGGCATGCTCCAAGCAATGGTGTAAGCATTCTCGTAATTTGGCCTTTTTGACGCATTCCAAATATAGTAAAAAGCATCTCGTTGTTACTAAACTTCTCTGTCACAGACAGGATACTACGTATATCTTTATTTGTTACTGGCGTAAATACCATTTTCGCTACATTTGCGCCTGTTTCATTTATATCAGAATAAATCTTCAATATCTCATTTGGCGTCGGAGTATGCCTAAAATCATGATATGAACATATTATACCGACATCATTGATCCTTGCTTTTTCAATAATATTATCCCGTTTTTCCTTGTCTATTGCCAGTTCTATATCTACAAATGAAGGTTTAGATTTGATAGCTGTCTCTAGAATTTCAAGCCTAATATCTTCTCCGCCAGAAAACATGCCACCATCTTCTCTATTTCTATTTGTTACTATTAACGGTAATTCAGATTCATTTATAACATTATTCAGAATTTCTGAGGATATATTGTTGAAATAGTCAATTCTAAATTCAGCGATATCAGATCCCATATTTTTTGCTGACTGTAGTGAGTTTAGGTATGAATCAGAATTGTCAGCAGGTATCGGAGTGCATATTAGAGGCCTCTCCCTCATAACACTCAGAATATCCTTAGATGATAACATATTCACTCCTCTGGGCATGTAGTTAAAACAACCAGCGGGTGAAGTATATATCCTGTTCGCCATCAACTCTCGTTCTCATGTTCATCTTTAGGTAAGCAGGCATTTAATCATTATAAATTTAGTTATAAAGCTTTCAATGGATCTTTGGGAGCTAAATTGTAAGAGCGTAGGTTGGATTTCATTCCGTCAGATTTCCGCTAAAATGTGGTACCGTAAATAATTTGTTAATGAATGACCGTCGTGAGAAAAATGAATTGTAAGGCGGAATAAAGGGATCATATTTCTCAGAATTCTTATCCATGGAAGTATGTCCAATTGTTCTCAATAGGTTTCTTTTTTTCCTTGTAATTATTTTATTCCCTTTACTTCAGTGTCGCCCATTGACTGTCTATTGACGATGTATATACCCAGTACACAATTACAAGACTAGATGAGACTGGTCCTAAGCAAAAGGAACCTCTGAACACTATAGTTCTGATAATACGATCAAGCCATGAGAATTAGGCACACTACATATTCACTAAAAGTCAAAAGCAATAGCAATACCACATTTTGCCATCAATCACGGCTTTATGAACCATAAGAACAAATTATGATGCCAAAGCCAAAGCAAGGTACCGTCATAGTTACTTCAGGTATGGCTCTAGTTTGCGTTGCCAGAATTTCGGAAGGTCAAGCTATAGAGATCTTTGAGAAAGAATATCAAGAGCTTTTTCGAATTCAACTTCATTAAGGGGCGGTATCTTGGCAATACGAATATTCTGCTTCACATGTGCAGGATTCTTGTGTCCTAGTAATGGAGCAGTAACATTGGGAGTTGATCTAATTATTTGTATTAATTTAAGTACTTGATCAGTAATTCCTGAATATTCTGGAATCTTAGCATTTAGTAACCTTGTCTGAAATAGTGGCACACTCGTAAATACACCTATATTTAATCTATTACATGCTTCCAGTATTGTAAGACCTTTTTCAGAACCCACATTCTGGTTCTTGAGGAAGAGTGCTTCGCTGTAAGCTAAATTATATGGAAGTTGTATGAATCGAAAACCATGGTTTACGCCGCCTATGTCTTCAGCTATGTTAATCATATCTTCTAACGAAAGATACTCCTTATTATCTTGCGGTACTCTGAAACATGTCCATGTTGCCATTCCATAGTATCGTATCTTATTATTTGAACGGTATCTTTCATAAGTTTGAAACACTTTTGCAATCGATTCATAAAATTCGTTTTTCCCAATATCCGCATACCAGCCTTCATACGCATTATGGATGTATACCAGATCAATTGTGTTTAGCCTCATGTTCATTAATGACTTGTCTATACATCTTGCGATATAATTTGGATTAAGTACATGATATCCAGAGCTTATATCGCTCGGATCTATCAAACCAGTGTCTATGAACATTTTTTGGATATATTCCATCATACCTATGGAAGAATAGTCTCCATCATTAGTAATATAACCATTCTTGGTAGATATGAATATTTGATTTCTGGAAATAATATTATCCTTAACTAGACGATCAATGGCCCTCCCAATGCTCTTCTCGGATTTCATTAGCCTATAATTGATTGCAGTATCTATTACATTTATACTCCCAGATTTCACAGATTCATAAACAGCATTTTCAACCAGTTCATCATCGTTTGATGTAGCCTCACCTAAATATGTCCCCATTCCAATACTTGACAAATGTAGCCCGTCAAAGCTACGAAAATGACTCCGCAATATTTCATTATTATCAATTGCATTATCCACATACTTCCTAGTCCCTTCGTTAGTTGCATATCCATCTACAGCACTATATGTCTGGGTCAATAACGTAGATTAGTTCGGGCAAGTAAATTAATGTTGGCGGGCATTTTCTAAATAATTATTTGGTTTACTCTGATTGTCAGTTGATCTGCCTCAATCCATTCACTGTGGCATGTTTGATACTTTATGTTAAGTGTTGCGAACAAACTATGGAGCCCGAGGTTTGACTTTTGACATGTCTGTATTATTTCCACCTACGGTTTCTGTGTGGAGTCATTACGAAGAACAATCGCTCATTCCTTCTTATGCTTTAAATTTAATCTATACTACCATATTTCTGATATCTACCCACTATGGTAGACAATTTTTGTGAGCCAAGAACAATAAAGATGGATAAGTAATTTCATGCCACAACACCGATGCGCGAGATTATTCATTTTACCCCCTTTGCTGACAAATTGATACTCTGTGTATTACTTAATGATATTATAGGAAAAAAAATTTACTTTTTAGAATAATGCTCCGCTTCATACATTTGTTCTTATAATAAGTAATAATAACAAATTTGATGCTCTTCGTCATTTATTAGCTTTAATTACCGTCATAACGCAGTACGCAGAAGAAAATATCCAAAAGCTACTCTGCATATCTCCATCCAAATGAAATCATGAAGAATTCCTCGTCGTTAGATTTACATTTCTACAAGGATACCAAAAATTATTTCGTTTGAAGGTTGGATCTTGACCTGTAGGCTGCTTCCTTCTTAACCTGTAAGAGGTACGGTTATTAATTCCAGATTAATTGCTTGGTTATTGTTTTGGGTTCTTCTATTCGTCAATGTTTCTGACATGTCATTAGCCGGTAATGGGCATAGATCTTGAGATAGATTGTGGGTCTTAATAGCCAAAGACCTATCCGACATAATTCGTAATTCTTCTATTACTTCATATATAGTGATACCAAAAATGGTTAGACAAAAGTTTCCACGATATTTCTTGATAAGGCCATTCTTAATCAATCTAGACATCTTAGAATAATATTGTTTACGAGAAAGATCGAGCCTTCGAGCTAGCTCAATACTGTTGCCGCCTGACAAGGCTACAGTCTTAAATAGTTCAATCGAATTCATATCAGACAAGCTCCTTAATACCTCACCTATAGTGATCAATCTAATGCGACTCCATCCCATGTTAAGTAGAATGTCTACATATGGATTCGTAGTCACAACATGGTACATTTTTCCATTTTAAGGAATTTAATAGCCGATACCAAATAAATTTTAAAAATCATGAGTTTTCTCACCTTATTCTCCGAATTTTTGGAATTATTGTATCCCATTGGGATAAGATTCCTCATATTGTCTTATTCACAATGCTAAAGTAAATGCATCGCGTTTTCATATAAAATGTGTAGGCAAATACTTTGCATTGACATCAAACTAACTTTAGTTCACTTGGCTTCTTGCCTGTTCGAGAAGCCGTGGTACTGTAGCATCCTTTGAAAGATGCTTAAAGTACTGAATGAACTGCTGAGCCAAACGTACGTCATCATATTTCGATATAGCTGTGGTGAATTGTTCGGGATTTGCATAATTCACTGTCTCATATGCTACCTGATTACCATCTACAACTATGAAACTAATAGGCAAAGTGGGCAATCTCTTCAGATCGAATCTGTTAGATCGTAATATCCCACTCACCAGATCAGAAGCTTCCCTATTTGGTGGTGTCCTAATTATGGCATTGAGTCTATTTTCGACACTAATCTGCTCAGGATTGCCATCCAAGACATGCAGTAGAACTCCGTTGCCAAACTTCTCAAAAACTTTGTTTGAAACGTTAGGTTGGTGATACCTGGTCGCAAAGTACACCTCTTTTTCAGCATTTTCCAATAATTTTAATACTTCAACGACAAGAGCGTCGTAATTCTTTATTATGCTGAACCCAGTTAAATGAGTCGAATTGAGTAGGTTTTTCAGGTCAGCGGTACATAGAATTTCGTTAACTATTGTTTCCTTTTCTTGGACAGGAAAGTCATTCCGTGCCCTTAATACATCTATACTTTTCAGTTGCCAGTAATTAGAAATAGCTTCTTCCATAGTCCTGACCTGGGAATGAAATACTAAAGATCCGAAAGTTGTTGTTCTATAGAATGATTCACGCTTTTCTATCAATCCCGCATCAGATAATCTCTTTAGTCGAACATAAAACTGCTTTTTACTTAAATTACTGACATAATTAGTAGAAGAAGCCCTCATGCCAGAAAAAGCTGCTTTTAAAATGTTAACGCTATGCCTGTCAGCCAATATAGAAAATATTAGATCCGTGCTTACAGTCACAGCTTTCTGCATTTAACTACCCTTTCTTTTTTCTAGCAAAAGTCCCAATTAAACTTACCGGCTCAATCTTCATTTTTTTTCAGTTATGAGGAACGAAATATTGAATTTCTCGATCAATGGAGAAATAGATAACTTGTACCACGAATGAATTATAAGTGGAATTTGGAAAGCATTCCAAATCTCCAATATTGACGAAAGGCGAGTATAAGGTTTCAAAATAATTACTTTCATTGCAGTGGAACGAGCGATCCTAAACCCACTCAACTATGTCC
>JBAWET010000127.1:0-3599 GCA_049591355.1 Nitrososphaeraceae archaeon | reverse complement strand
ATCTTGATTCCCCTTTGATATTTCATCTTCACGCTTGGTATTCATGATATGTTCCTTAATTGCAGACATTGCTGCGGTATTCACAATAGCTGCTAGATCTGCACCAGTATAGCCTTCGGTAAGTTCTACAAGTTTGTCTAAATTAACCGAGGCGTCAAGGGGTTTCTTTCTTGTGTGTATGTTCAGTATTTCTTTTCGAGCACTAGTGTCGGGGACTGGAATTGCCAGAATGCGATCAAACCGACCTGGTCGTAAGAGTGCTTCGTCTATGATGTCAGGTCTATTTGTTGCACCTATCACCACCACACCTCTGAGATCTTCAAGGCCATCCATTTCTGTCAACAACTGGCTTACGATTCTTTGCGTTACATGGGCGTCTCCACTTTCGCCTCCGGACCGCCTGGGTGCAATTGAGTCTAACTCGTCAAAGAACACTATGCATGGAGATGCTTGTCTAGCTTTCCTGAAGACTTCTCTTACTCCTTTCTCTGATTCGCCAACCCATTTGGACAACAATTCAGGTCCCTTAATACTGATGAAATTGGCCTCTGAAGTGGTTGCAACAGCCTTTGCAATCATCGTTTTACCCGTTCCAGGTGGACCGTATAGAAGGAGTCCTTTTGGCGGTTGGATGTCGGCTTGGTTAAACAGGTCGGTATGTTTAAGCGGCCATTCTATTGCTTCTGTTAATTCTTCCTTGACTTCTTCTAGGCCACCAACATCAGTCCAAAGTACATTTGGTCTCTGAACATGAACTTCACGCAGTGCACTAGGCTGTATGTCCTTAAAGGCGTCCTGGAAATCAGTCCCTTTAATTTTGATCTTGTTAAGAGTTTCTATTGGAATTTTGGACTGCTCCATATTGATTTCTGGCAGTATTCTTCTAACGGCTCTTATGGCAGCTTCCTTACATACTGCTTCCAGGTCGGCTCCTACAAATCCATGTGTGATTTTAGATAATGATTCTAAATCTACATCTTCGGTAAGTGGCATTCCCCTGGTATGAATTTGAAGTATGTCAGATCTTCCAGTCTTGTCAGGTATTCCTATTTCGATTTCTCTATCAAATCTTCCCGGACGTCTCAGTGCAGGGTCCAAAGCATCAGGTCTATTTGTTGCTCCGATAACTACGACCTTTCCACGAGATGTCAGCCCGTCCATTAAAGTCAGTAATTGAGATACAACTCTTTTTTCCACGTCTCCGGATACTTCTTCACGCTTGGGCGCAATAGAATCGATCTCATCAATGAATATTATGCTAGGTGCATTTTCCTGAGCCTCTTTGAATGTGTCCCTCAATCTTTCCTCGCTCTCACCATAAAATTTGCTCATTATTTCAGGCCCGCCGATAGAAAAGAAGCTTGCGTTGGTCTCACTTGCTACTGCCTTCGCTAACATAGTTTTGCCCGTGCCTGGTGGACCGTAGAGCAGCACACCTTTTGGTGCCTCGATTCCTATTCTCTCAAAAATCTCAGGATGTCGTATTGGAAGCTCTATCATCTCCCTAACCTTTTGAATCTCGTTCCTTAGGCCGCCTATGTCTTCATAAGTAACACGCGGCACGCCCCTGGCTACTGTTTTTGGAACAGATCCTATTACAAATTCAGTATCGCCTGATACTATAGAGGCATTCTCTGATGGAGTAGTACTACTAACTAGAAACCCGATTTTTCGTCCCATGATATTAACAGGGATAGAATCACCTTTGGTAACAACACGACCTTCTAAAAGATCAGGAAGATGTTCTTCCAAGCCTATGATGTTCAAATCTTCGCCTGGAGATAGTACTATTTGTTCGGCTTTTCGTGCAGACACCTTTTTTACTAATACGTTGTCGTCAATGCCTATCCCAAGGTTACTACGCGTATAACCGTCTATTCTTATCAGTGCCTTACCTGAATCAGATTGTTGACCTGACCACAACAGTGAATGTGTCTTACGTCTGTTGCCCGATATTTCTATCACATCACCAGTCTTGAGACCAAGGTCGGCCGTTATCCTTTGGTCTACTAATGCTATTCCTCTACCAACAAATTTTGGGTCTGTTTCAGCGACCCTTAAAGACGCTTCATTATCAGTCATATTTTTTTCTCCTTTAATGTATGATTATAAAAAAAGAAAGTTTTGAGATGGATTGGACTACTTATTGTTCCACTACTCTACTTTTACGTCTCGGCCCTTTTTCTTTGCTGGAGCCTTTAGTTTTATCTTTAGCTCCACTATGCCATTTGTGTATGCAGCCTTTGCAGAATGTTCATCTAACTCATGTTCTACAGGAATCACTTTATGATATTTTTTCTCGCCTTTCTCAGCATGTAAAGTTACAACTCCTTCTCCGAGGTGTATCTTTATGTCCTCTTTGGTTATTCCCGGCATCTCTGCAGTGATTACTAGAGTATTTTGCTTTTCATCCAGTATGGCGTCAACTAATGGTTCCCTTACGGAAGGTGCTTGTTCTGCGACTTGCCCGACTAGTCCCCTAGATGATGGTCTGACATTTCCAAATTCCCTCACATGCGGTTTTCCATCTGCTCCGACAGTTACCTGGTATCCATAATAGTATGGCAACCTACCGCCAGCTGATGAGCCAGACTCCTGAATACCGCTGAACAATCTACTCAATTCTGCAAATTCCTTATCCATCTCTTCAAAGATTCTTGTACTGAATCCCCATGGTTCTTTCCACATTTTAAATCTAACATTATGTAATGTGTATTACATTATATATATTTTTCTATGTATATGATATCTTTTTATGACCTGAGTTCATAATATATACATGTGATGAGAGTTATGTACTTAAATACGTTACCCGTGACACAGGCCGTAAGACAGGTCCTAGTAAAGAATAGAGTATACTCTCAGGTGTTAGAGATGGGTATTGCCAATTTGACTGCCTTAGCGCAGCATATCAAACCCGAGGTGGAAGTGATGGTTGGTTCCCAGGTGAATACTAACACTATAGTCGTTGCGATCAAGAGGCTGGTAGACAGTATCGAACAAGAAAAAGCTGTAAAAAAGAGCTATCGAGCCATTCCCGCAACCAATGAAGTTAGGATGTCACTAACTGACAGTGTCATTGATATAAACTGCGGTCTGCTTGAATCTCAGGATATATCAGCTGTATTAGACCAGTTCTTTGAAAAGAAGGATTTTAGTTTTAATCTTTACCATACGGCAAAACAGTTTAGGTTGTTTGCAGACAATAAAGATGCTTATAATGTCATTGACCAAGCTATTACAAAGCAATTTCGTCATGACAAAGAAAAGAAGCTTTCCAAGATTACCATTTCCTTCTCGACAGGCCAGCAGGAAAACCTAAACAGCCTTCTATTCAACGTCTCCAATATCATATACAGCACCCAAATAGCAATTCACAGTGCATTCTTTACTTCCAGCGAAATTGTATTGATTTTAGAAGATAGAAATGCTACAGAGTTATACGATTCATTGAGAAAAGAGTTAACAGCTCGAAATCCAAATTTGACTTGATATATATTCGAATCGATTGATTGATTGTATCTCTAGCCAAACGTAAATGTATATGCCTGAAAACCCTTGCCCTTTGCATCAATGATAATGTAATGATTTCCATAATC
>JBAWET010000126.1:0-1933 GCA_049591355.1 Nitrososphaeraceae archaeon | reverse complement strand
CTTGAAATAGGGCCCATAGTTTTTTTCCAACCGCCATTAAAACCGGTAAGGACACCATTGACGTCATGTTGGATGTAATTGATTTCATCGTAACTGTCAGGACCATTTTCAGTCTCCCACAATCGTCCTGTCATAGCATCCATCGCTAGACCAAAGCTATTTCTTATCCCATAAGCATAATATCTAGACAATAAATCGTCTGCCTGACTAGAGGTGAAGGGATTCATGACAGCGGAAGCAGAAATGGTGTCAGGCGAGGTTATCTGAAAGATTACTCCTGTATCGTCAGGATCCGGTCCGTCGTTGATATTTTGTAGCTTACCATTGTGATTCAAATCTCCGATTACGACATACTGATTTTTGTCAGATGAAATAAGTAATTTTCAACCATTGTGGTTGGGACCTGGAAGCGCGGGCAGATCAAGAATTAGAGCAGGATTAGATAATGAAGAACCTGTCCATTCATAGCGATAAACTCTTGCGTAGTTCTTGTCCTTGAACCTGTTCAGTATAGTACAAGAATACAAATGTCTTGATATTAGTCAGAGTAGCAACTCCCAGCAGTCCCCTTTCGTTCGCGCCATTGACAGATACTGTGAGGATCGAATTAGGTTGCAATACGCCATTTGAGATTAGACGTACATTACCAGTATTCTTTTCAAGTACCAAGATATTTTTACTATCTATAAATGCAATACTTGTTGGGGAGGAGAGTCCTTGAGCAACTGTTTGTACTTTTAGTTTCTTGTCTGAGACACTTGGTGCCCCCTCTACGGAATGTAAATTGCATTGAGACGCAAGGACCATTATTAATGCGGCGATTAATCCTACTATCACTACCTCTTGGCCTCGAATACTCATTTTTCTTACTAAGGGTGTGATAAAGAGGCATAAACGCATGCTCTTGAACAGACTTAACCATTTGCTGAATAATATTATACTCGGTCTTAACTGATCTTCAGGTTTTATCCAGCAATCTCAATGCATGAGATAATGAAAGCAAATTTTCATTTAAACTGGAAGCGTCTTTCGGCATTAATTTATCGGAATCGCTTTCAGCATGAGTGATGATCTTAATTCTTTGAGTCGCCTTTGCTCGATCTTTTGTGGCAAATTCTCTCAGACCTGCAGTGGAGTGGACGCTATACACGCGATGACAGGTCGTCACTGTTGGGCTGATTACGTTACCTGTATCCAGTTGCATCGGCTGGTTTGCCGACATCCTGAACTTCACGAAGGTAGCGCCAAGCATCGGGCTTAGAACCATCGTATCGATTGCGAGCCTAAGCATACGCAGTCCCCCTAAAAGGGAGTGCTTCCACACTGGTACGTTCCATTCTGCCAATAACTCCGCGCCCCACACATCGTTAACCAGGATATCCAGACGACTTTGCTCACTCTCTATACGCGCCACCAATGCTTGCACTTGCGCCGGATCCAAATGGTCTACTTGCATGGAGATGGCCTGGCCGCCCGCGCGTTCCACCAACTCTGCCGTCTCTTCAATCGTTTCAGGACGTTTATACTCGGAACGTTGGGCTCGCGTGGTGCGACCAGTAAGGTACACCGTGGCGCCAGCGGAGCCCAATTCGACAGCGATTCCGCGGCCCGCGCCCCGTGTTGCACCAGCAACTAATGCCACTTTGCCCTTTAGTACTTGACTCATAGTCCAACTATTTCTCGTTCATTTCCGCTTACAATTGATGCGATACTACCCATTAACACTTACATTCAACAATGATCCACCATAGATAAATTAATTATTCGTAACGAACAAATGAATCCTGTGGTTCTTGATAAGATTTTGAGATATCTAGGTGGAAACAGATCATCAAATAAAGAAAACAAAGTAGGTTATATCGACAATAGTTTCAGGAAAAAGCAAGACTATATCCCAGGTTTTCCACCTTCTAAAATAAAACAAATACAAATG
>JBAWET010000125.1:0-2673 GCA_049591355.1 Nitrososphaeraceae archaeon | reverse complement strand
GAAAAGATATCTGTGACAATTTACTTTTTTATTTTCCATTACCCTTTTATCTTCAACTCTAAAAATTAATTCATCAAGATATGGGCATGAAGAACCAAAGTAAAGAGGAAATTTATACTACAATTCTAGAAAATATTAGAAACATAAACAACGTTCCTCTAGTGACGAGGATTATGTACGTTTCACTTCATTCTCATAAACAGTTGAAGGGGTATCTTGCCCACATGATAGAAAATGATTTACTGAAGTACGATGGACAAAAACATGTTTACGAAGTAACCAGCAAGGGGAAACAGTTCTTATTTTTATCTAAACATTTAAACCAGCTTCTATGTCCTGAGAAGTATGGATGATCTTAAAATTCTATGAGCCCGACCCAATATCAAAAGATCAACTTTACATCTATAGCACCATTGATTGATAATTGTCTTGCCATCACAAATAAACGAAAGCGTTCATTAAATACGTCCAATGGCTATAGTGAAGTCATTTGCGTTATAATGACTTAATAGATTTTTATCTGTAATTTCGAATAGTAGATACAATCCAGTTTACATCTTCTTTTGTCTTTGCAAGATGTCCTATTTTGATACAGTCTCTTATGTCACGTGATTTCAATTTTGACCACACGGCCTGCGCGACCTCGCTCGAGACTTCATGCGTTATTCCTTCACGTTCGAGCATATGTGCTGTAATTTCTTGAAAATTTTCGAATTTATATGGCTTAAAATGTAATACCAAGAATCGCGAAAGCAAGGGAGTTAACATGTGTTCAATACCGTTACTAGTTGCAAATACCCATGTTTTAAGCTGTGTGTTGCGTGTTTTCTTGTGCTTCGTTTCTGATATTATACCTGTTTCCATAAGACTCAAAAGAGCTGTTTGATCTTTAATGGGCATGTGTTCAATCTCGTCAATTATTAAGTATTTAGGGCGGTTTTGGAATAGGTAATCGATCATTCCAGATTTCGTACTGTGACTACCCAAAGTAAAGTATGAACGATCCAGTTTGATACATTCCAACATGAATAAGGTCTTTGCCGATGCTGGTGGACCAACAAGTAAAATGTGGACCGGATTATCTGATTCAAGTGATAAATTGAAAAGCTTCTTTACATCATCATATCCAATAATACTACTGAAACCATTCCATTTGGGTCCGTACGATTCATCGTTAATGAGAACCTTACGTTGTTCTTCTTTTAACCTTAGTTCATTCTCCAATCTTACTAAATAAAATCATGCAACGATTATAGGTCTTCCTAACAAATATCAATGTCCATCTGCTCGAAAAATATAGACGATTTCAGCCAACAGGCTTTTGCTGATTCATAGTTAGAATATAATTTGAGGAATTTGCCTGAAAATAAAACTATCAATTCTCGAGAAAAATGACAATAAAAAAGAATTCCTAACATAGTCAGGTGACAACTATACATCGGGTCAGACTCTTATGTTGACGATAGCAATAAGTTTCACAGCCAACCTTTGCGTCGGATATTTTTTCCAGATCAGAATCTTTGCACATGACTACCATCCTTTTTACTGCGAAGATCTTCCTGCTTATCAAGTCGGAAACAAGTTTGTGGGAGAGTATATTGGGTGATATATGCGTAGAAAATCCATAAGGAATATCCGTCACTATGGCATGTGCAGATAAATTCTTAATGGGCATTTTGAGTGAATCACATCGAACAACTTCCTCGACACCATTTTGTTTGGCTCCGCCACACATCTTTTTTACGACATCTAATCCTATCGTCCTAATTCCCATTCTTTGGGCCTCAAGTAAGATCCCTCCAGTTCCACAGAATGGATCAAGAATAAGATCATTTTCACGAACTCGTGCAAGGTTTACCATGATGCGACATAACCTCGGATCCAAAGCTGAAGGATGAAAGAAATTTCTAAGGTTAGGTCGTCTTAACAGCCAGTTAATTCTTTGTGGTCCTTTCTTAATTCCGACTAGATTTTCTTTTGGATGAACTATTACATGAAAGTCAGGATTATTCAAACATACCTTTGCACTCGCCCTCTCCTTGATTTTTTTCACTAGAACTTCCAAGGCAATCTTCTTGTCAGTTCCAAATAGTATGCAGCTAAAGGTTTTACCATGAAACCTTTTTTCATATTCATCTTCTTCTATCTGTTCGGCAAAATACCTCGTAAGTACTGCCCTATTTGCTACCCTTTCTAATTCTGCGGAGCCTTCGGCCCTGACTACGGAAGATAAGTGATCATGCTGAATTGATCTGGCTTGGTACGTCTTGAAAAGAGAAACAAGCTCAGCTTTCGCCAACGAGTGTAATTTTTTACCAATTATTCCAAAATACTTTCTTGAAGAACTCATGAAAATATCACAATTAGGATCTAACCACAAACATCAAGAAATATCAACATTCAAGAATTATTCTAGAATTTGTCTATTCCTCAATACCATCCAATTTTCATCTTGAAACCAAGATAGAGGAAAAGCAAATATCGGACTAACACGTATATCTTGTTTCTTGTTAATCTTCTTAGTCTCATCATTCGATATTTGATAAAGGACATATCAATTATCTAATCAGAGTTATCTATAGGTCTTCTCTATTTATTAATGGAATTTGTCTTAATTTAGCGATTAGTATAGGTAATTAATTAGATTTAAGTAAACTTTAGTGACAGGAGGCC
>JBAWET010000124.1:0-3550 GCA_049591355.1 Nitrososphaeraceae archaeon | reverse complement strand
TAATGCCACAGATTGATTATGGTAAATGTGTATTTTGTGCGTTATGTGTCGATGCGTGTCCGTTCTATGCGCTGTATATGACAAATGATTATGAGCTTTCTTCTTTCACAAAGGAACACTTGATATATACACCAGCACAGTTGGCAGTTAAACCAAAGTATGATGGTACTATGGAATTAAGGATTGGCAAGAGAGGCGCTGATCATGCTGAAGCTGCCTTAACAGAATAGATTTGATTTTAGGAATGTGCTAGAAAATTCTAAACTAGACCCGGTTACACCTACATCTGCATATTAGTGAAACCAGTTTATTGTATCCGCACACACAATTTGATCTTTTGTTCCAATCCAACATAATTATCTTGAATTAACTAAAGGTCATGAGACGCAGTTCAAGACCGTAATAACGTACTTCTAAATGCAATACTAATATTTATCCTCATTTAGTACCATAACAAGGTGATATGAGTTTATGGAATACGCACATCCAGAAGTTTTAGTAGATACAAATTGGGTAGACCAACATAAGAACGATCCAAAAGTACGAGTTGCTGAAGTAGATTATGATCCTACGGCTAACTATACGTTAGGTCACGTACCGGGTTCAGTTCTCATAGATTGGAAAGCTGATATTAATGATCCTCTGACAAGAAATATTATTACAAAACAAGCATGTGAATCCCTTTTACAAAGAGTTGGAGTGAACGATGATACAACACTTGTGTTGTATGGCGATTTCAACAATTGGTTTGCTGCTTTTGCATTTTGGGTCTTCAAATATTACGGATACAAAGACGTGAGGCTTATGAACGGCGGGAGAAAGAAATGGCTTGAAGAGGACAAGCCTGTTACAAAGGACATTCCATCACATGCAAAAGGTAACTTCAAGGCATCAGAACCAGATTCCAGTATCAGGGTATTTCTAAGGTACGTTAGGGACACTCTGGGCAGCAAAATATTGGTCGACGTCAGAGGCCCTAAGGAATTTACCGGTGAAATTTTGGCGCCTCCAGAATACCCCACGGAACATGCCCAAAGAGGTGGACATATCCCTGGTGCAGTTAACATCCCTTGGGCACAAGCCGTAAACGAGGATGGAACTTTCAAATCAGCTGATGAACTACAAAAGCTGTACCAATCAAAGGGCGTTGCTGCCGATAAGGAGGTCATATCATACTGCAGAATTGGCGAGAGGTCTTCCCACACATGGTTTGTCCTAAAGTATCTACTTGGATACCCTAATGTAAAGAATTATGACGGCTCGTGGACAGAATGGGGAAACATGATCGATAACCCCATAGAAAGGTAATACACCATACAAGAATAAGAAAGCACTTTATTTCCTTCCTCCCTCCGTCACTTTTTATGTTCCGCTATTGCGGACTAGAATAGAAAGAGAAAATTCCTTTTCTTTCTTTTATTTTGCTTTTTTAACAATGAAATGGAACAGATTTCCTTCTTTTCTCGTCTCCAACAATTGTTGTCCATTATCTTCAGTCCACCTGATCATCTCTAAATCTGCCGAGTTATCATCTGACACAAGATGTACTACATCACCTAATTGAATTTTGGAAAGAAGCTCCCCGAGTTTTGTTAGTGTAGCGGCGCATTCTACGCCAATTTCGAACATTTGATGATCGGGGAACGCAGCAAAGCACCTTACATGAAGCTTTTCCATAATCGATTTAATTTCATCTTGACAATCTTCGATAATTTTCAAACCGCTCATATCAGATGGAGAAATGGCATTTGTCTCCAATTTAATAAGCCAGCCATTCTCATGGGGAAAATCATTGGCAAGTTTTGGATTTGCAAGCACGTTTTCGTTTACTTGAAGAATTGTCCCGCTAATTGGAGAGCGAGCGATACCAAAATAACGAACGCTTTCTACGGATCCTATGCTCTTTCCTTTTTCTACATCAGTCCCTACTGGTTTCAACTTGATCTTTGTGAATTTACCGGCCATAGAAGCCAAAATAGGAGTAATGCCTACAGTAAATTTTTTGGGTGAACTGACGGAGCTGGCGTTGTTGTTATTGTTATTGTTATAGTGATTGTTATCGTGATTGTTAATATCCTCTTTCAGCCAGACAAAATTCTCCAAGTCATATAGAAATCCTTCAGGAAAAAGGCAGTAGTCTATTTTCACAGACTCTCTTTGACAATAATGCCCAGTTTATTCTTTTATTTTTTTTGTTGTGTTTAAGAAATGAATTGCTCCAAATGGATCTAATGTTGAAACTGCGCTACAGATAACACAAATTATATATTTTATTAGTTTTGAAACTGGGCCTCGCTTGTTAGCCAAGAAAATGAATATATCATGAATTTTAGTACTCCACTTCATAATAAAGAGGACAGGACATAATTGAGATTAGAAAATACTGAAAATACTGATAAGAGCAAGAGAAAAAGCGGGAATGCTGCTTCGAAATTAGTTCAGTGTGTTCGGGAATTATATGGATTGGGCCTTACTTCATCGATTTCGGGAAATCATAGCATAAGATTTGGAAACGAAATGATGCTGATAACCCCTACTGGAATACCACGTTACAACCTAAAAACATCTGATTTAGTGCGAATAAACCTTCAAACGGGTGATGTTTATGGCAATTTCAAACCCACAATCGAATGGCAGATGCATCGAGATATCTACAGGAAGACCAATTCAAGGGCTGTAGTTCACACACATAGTCCTTTTACACTTGGAGTGGCCATCTCATCAAATTTCAGACATGTCATAGAAGAAGCCAAATTTGTGGTTGGAAATCCTGTCATTATTAAGCATCTTCCTTCTGGTTCTGCCAAGCTAGCTCAAGAGGTTTCCAGTATTTTTGGAAGCAGCAAGACGAGGGCTGTTATTATAAGAAATTACGGCGTCGTTGCAGTAGGTGGAGATATTGACGAAGCAAGGGCAGTAGTAGAGTCGCTTGAAGAGTGGTCAAAAATACTGGCCGTCGCGAAAATTTTTGGTGGAGCCAAATATCATTTGTGAAGGTTTAATTAGCTTTCATCATATATTACAGGTAAGAAAGTAAATTTTTTGTATGAAAATATCATTATTGGGATACTCGATGCTTGTTTTGACGGTAATGGCTGGCAATGAATGCCATTGAATGTCAAAGTTTATATGTCGCCATACACTACCGTATAATGGTTACAAATGACAGACACAACAAATAAAGCTAAAGAAACAACAACTACAACAAGCACTATTGCACAAGACAGTTCTGAAATCTTTGATACATACAAGCAAGGCGTGTTGAAAGTTACTGAAGAAGTATCTAAATTCCAACCACAATATGCACAATCAATTTCTAACTTGCAGCAAGAATACATACAACTGACAAAAGAATTCGTTAACAAGGTATTTGCAGCACAAAGAAATTGGGCAGGAAGCAACGTAACATCTACTAACACAACGTTTCCAACTTCTACATATGCACCATATGCAGAACAATTTAGAAGACAATCTAACGAAATCACTGCACAAGCATTGAGTGTATTTGACACATCAAATCAACTAGCAATAAACGCAATAAACGCAGCAA
>JBAWET010000123.1:0-1920 GCA_049591355.1 Nitrososphaeraceae archaeon | reverse complement strand
TTCTGGAGAGAATTTGGTCGTAATTATCCCCACTATGAGACCTCCTAGTCCGGCAATAACTGGAATCATCCATGTCTTTCCAATATCTAATACGTAATTTGATTCAGGATGAAAACTTCCGGGGAGTGGTGGTATATATCCAGTCCCAGATACGAGGAGCAGACTGGTAAAAAAGGCCACCGACAAATATAGGGCTATTGCACCCAAACCTGCCACTACACCTAGGACAAATCCTATTAGAATCCATTTTCGAAAGTAACTAAAGTCGAGGTAATTCCACTTGTTATGTCTAATGTTTTTTATCGCTTTTATTATTCTGGAATAAGGTGGTGGATTACTATTCACTTTCTATCTCGCTAAATTATAATTATAATCAAATCTACTAGTTTTTTAATTATTGCTCTAAACTATTCTGACAATTTTATTCAATTAAGTTTTGCAAAGAACAGTCGACCAGAGCCAGGGTTGAAAACAAGTAATTATTTACAGAACGGTTATTAATTTACGACCGTCTTATAATTTTATCAATTGTATAACGAAAAATCAATGAGAACATTCCTAGATGACTCAAATCTGCTTTCCGACAATACTTTTCTACCTCAACTCAGATGGGATGAAATTTGTTGTGAATACAACCAATTATTATAGACATAGTTGAAGTTAACATTTGAGATAGCCGACGGAAAAGCTCGATTTATTTCATATAAAAGAACGAATAATGCGTAGAATGATAGGGCTAATTGATGTACATAGAATTACCAAATATACGCCAGCATATTAAGTGGAACAGGCATCTAGAACTCGAGTTGGTATTCGAATCCTTAAGTCAGCAGGAAGGTCTCAGATTGACTTGATGACAAGAACAAAAATCATTATTGGAATAATAATTGCGATTATTGTAGTACCCCTAGCGGTTTACACGGTTTCACCTCTATTCGTAAGCACTGAGGTAAACGAGCCTCTCCCTGTTTTGGCATCTGCGGAATTTCAAAGGTTTATGAATCTGACCGAAGACGGTAGAATTCAGGCAGCAGATAACATGAGTAAGCAAGAAAAAGATTCTATAATGATAACGGCTGCCAAAGAAAATAGCACTGTGAACGAAAGTATGGATGCCAATGTAGCAAGACAAGAGCTGCTTTGTTCCAAAATAAGCTGTCCGGAAATTTTATAGGGGTAAATGATGGCATACACAACGCCGAGGGTGTTGCCAAGGCTATTGCTTTGGACGATGGGACTTCTGTAATACGGTTGGAAAATTTCAAAGCTACTAACGGGCCAGACCTTTATGTTTATCTAGCCACAGATAGGAGTGCCTCTGATATAGTTAATTTGGGTCGACTTAAAGGCAACATTGGAAATCAAAATTATCCTATTCCGGCTGGAACTGACCTTGCCAAGTACAATACTGTTCTCATTGGGTGTAAAGCCTTTTCAGTACTGTTCGGTAGCGCTCAGCTTGCCTCACCATCGCCACTACAATGATAATATCACGATTGTTATAATAAATCCCAGCATCTAAGCTAATGTTTTATAAAATGACAATTGTATGCATGTGGAATAAGGATTGGTAGTAGAGCAAGACGCATTCATCCATGTATTAATCTCACTTGCAATACTACTTTTTGCTGCGAAAATATTCGCTGAACTCTTCAATAAATTAAAACTCCCGGCTGTTTTGGGTGAATTACTAGCTGGAATTATCGTAGGACCTTTCGCACTGGGTTCATTGCCAATTTTCGATGGGAAACCACTTGTTATATTAGATGAAACGGTCCGGCAGATAGGTGAAATTTCTGGGATAGTTATTTTGTTCATAGCTGGTCTTGAGATTACACCAAGAGAGTTCTTGAAAGGAGGTGCTGCATCGTTTACGGTGGGTGCATGTGGAGTCATTGTTCCATTTTTTGTTGGTTATTA
>JBAWET010000122.1:0-4342 GCA_049591355.1 Nitrososphaeraceae archaeon | reverse complement strand
TTTAGTAAAAGTTTTAAAAAATTTTTTTACCAAGAGCATTACGAAGAAAAATTTTAATACTGCTTGTGATATGGTCGGTCCCCTTATATTGAACTCCAAAATATCAATTCATGATAAAAATGTTAGGAGAACAAATAGCACTAGAAAAAATCAAAATGGTAAGTCGAAGAGTACAGAGTGTTGAAGGTGGAGTACCAAAAATAGAAACATCTACTACTGGTACAGGCAATTATAGAGGAACAGAGTATCAGCAAACTTCCACGTTCTGGACGGTTCCTAAAACCCTTGATAGTAAGACCATGTATATTGAGGGACAAGGAGTAATAACTACCAAAGATGGCGAAATGGCAACTTATACAGGTCAAGCGATCGGAAAGCAAACTGGAACGAGCGGAAACGCAATGCGTTTCTATGGATCTTTGTTCTACCAAACTGCCAGTAGTGGTAAACTGTCTTCACTATCAAATCTTGTAGCAGTTTTCGAAACCGTAGTAGATGAATCAGATGATGCTACAGCCAAAATATGGGAATGGAAATGAGTCATACGGTAACCCGCTCCACTCACACATTATCACTGTGTGATGGTTCATTATTCGGGTACAATCGACTACTACCTTCTTAAAAACAAGATCGAAGATTGCAAACTATGCTATGCTTCACCGCAGTCTCTCCTGGGCATGGTTGATTGCCTGAGCCATCTAATATTAGAACGAAAGGATCTCTAGTCTGCTAATTTCCATCGAGAAATTAAATGGGATGATCTCAAACACTCAACAGCTCATTCCAATTTGATTTACTCTGATTTCCAGACTAATTCCATTCAAATCTGAATGATTGACCCTCATGGATCCCTCTTTTTACCCATTTCACCCCATTTCGATCACCGGCAACTTTTTGAAGTTTAGGTTGGATTCGGACCTTCTTGTTTTCTCCAGTCTCTAAACTAGACTCGTAAATCGTGAGTGATCTTACTGAAGTGGGAAAGTCAAATGCAACAATGAGTTTTTCACAACCTACGAGAAATGTATTTTCGAAATATTTTTCAGGTTCCTCCACATAATATTCCAAAATATAGTAACGATCTTTATCACCTTTGAAAATTGGTCTATTGAATATAGTAGTGAATTCTTTTTGGTAAGGTTTGTCGACACTTATGCTAGATATTTTGAGATCTTTCCCATTCTCGTCATAGGCAACAATATTCAATTCGTCAAACTTCTTGGCAACATCAGTCGCTATTCCATGCAAGACTTTATGAATAGGTTTTTCGGAAATATTCTGTATTTTATATTTTCTCTTGTAATGCACTAGCATCTTTTTCATTTCCGTGATAATCACGCTTACGTCTATGCTTGGATACATAGTAGTTTTTTTCAGTTTAGCAATCTCTCTTCCCATTCTGCTTTTTTGAACCGCGCCCCGCGTAGGAGGATGTGGATTTCCAAATCCTGCGCCGTAAACGGAGTAGATTAAGAGACTTTGACCATGTTTAGTGGTATAGTCATGCAAGGGCTTGATAATCTTCTTATACTCATATGATAATTCTCTCAAGTCTTCTGCGGTTCTTGAACTCATCAATATGTGACCATCTTCGCCGAGATCCATAATTCGTCTTGCAATAATGATTCCAGGTCCCCAGATGTTTCTATTGTTCAGGATATCATTGACTATAAAAACTGGACCGCTGTGTATTCCAATCCTGATTCGAATAATTTCTGATGGAATCTTTCCTTTGTTATATTTTCCAATCCTCTTGTTAAGTTCTATAGCAAGACCCAATGGGATCTGAGGTCCTTGAGTAAACCCTATAACCATGCCGTCTCCTGTTGGAAGAACCAACATCATATCCTTAGAAATCGACAAAAATGATGGACATTCAGATACCAGTTTATTGAGAGTCTCGACTTTTGTCATTTGGTTCCTGGTAGGTATCCTCGGATCTGAGAGACCAACGATGTCGACGAAGAAAAAATGTGCATGAATAAGCCCCAAGTTGGTTCTCATCTTCCCAGCTGGTATGTTGATGAGTTGCCTACAATATATTAGATATTATTTACACTACATCTAGGAGTTTCTATCCTGAGTTCTCGATATTATATCTAAAGCGATAAGTTTTTGCTTGCAATAAGATGATGGCCGTAGAGATGAGGATCCTGTGTGTATATTACCACTAGGTATACTGTACGATACAACCTTATTCTCGAGGCATGAATGGACTACCAATAAAATCTTAGAATATGACTGAAACAATATTGCTTAAGAAAGCCCAAGCTGCCCTGGTGGTACAACTCCACCAACAGCAAACTTCGAGAAATGCTCTGTAAGGAGTTTGTAGCTACATACATCTTCAGAACCCAACTTTTCGCTCCTCGTGAGGTTTGCTGGCCTCCATCTTCCAGTATCATCGTCGAACAGTCCCGCCGCCATCTTCGGGCATCCATCTTTAAGCCTCTCTGCACTCAAGGATTTGGAAACAATAAGGCTAACTTCCGGAGATGAAGTGAAATAGGTCGGATCCGAAAAATTCAACCCTTTAGCACCGGACTGAGTACTTCCTTCTCCTATGTAATCGATATTTAGAAACAAGGTTGTGTTAAACTTCGACGGTGAGCGTATTTTTAACCCTTCGGGAATTTCACTAGATATCCCAAAACTGAAGCCAACTGTTCTACCTTCCTTGGCAAACGTGACTTTGATTTGTTCCACTTTTGTTTTTGCATTTTTCTGAGTCGGGAATTCATTAACTAATAGGGTCATATCTGGGATGATTCGCTCTAGGATAGGAGTTAAAGTAAAAAAAGCGGGGTTTCTCCCATTCGTATCATTATCAATGCTTTGTCTAACTATGAATGTAGGAGGACTAAACAAATTTCCTTTTGCAATATCTTCTCTTGGAGTTGGATAGGTTGGGATCATGTATTTATCAAAAATTTCAGCGGCTGTAGTATTGAATGGAATTGGCTCAGCGAAAGTTATCTGCCTTTTGCCATGGTTCGTTATCTGAGCTTCAGATGACGTGACAACAGCAGGCGGTAAGCCATTATCCGTTGTTAAATGTTTGTTTCCTAAGTTAGCGCCTAGTGAGCTGAAGACGTTGAGTGACGTTTTATTGAGTATTGGCGGGGACAATTCATGATTTCTGGCGAATATCATGTCTGAGCTTAGCACAAAAACAGAAAACGAGACAGAAGAAATGACAAAAATGTATAAAATTAGCGCCGGCAGAATAGATAATTTATTCTTCACTTTATATCGTATTTGATATCTGATTTCCTAGCCTTTAAATTTTAATACATGTAGAGACTTCGACTTGGTTTAAGAGTGATACATTTATTGAAAATCTACCTGTTATTGGATTTAATACAAGCTGCACGGCATCCTACCGAATACACCCTAAACCGGTCCTAAATGTGGTCCTTAGTATGGTAAAGCAAGACAAAGCAATGGAAGAAAATCCGATTGACTCGTAAGTCTTGTTGGTGGAACCAACAATTGTAAAATTTACATATTTTAGTCTCTGAACAATACAGATTACATTCCAATCACCCAGCGGCCTTAGGCTTTTTCACAATGGTCGAAGGGAATCTGCATAATGAGAATGCACAAACTATTATTTTAAATTATTTCAAACTCAGGCAAATATTGAATGCTTTGGAACATGAATTCATTCTTACCTATTCTTAACAATTCTTAAATGAAACCCTATAATTTTATCTAATTCTCCTTTTCAGTTTTGTTTCCTCTAATTTCCGTTCTAGATGTTTCTGTCGTGGATGTTTTCAAGTTCCTTTTATTCTCCTTTTTCTTAAACTTGAACCATTCACCTTTATCCGCGATGTCGTCGTTTGATAGGGCTTCTCCAATTCCAGATAAGATCCCGGCAGTGGCAGGCCTGGATTTTTTGAAAAGATTTGATAGCTCTAATAAAATTCCGATTTCGCCATGATGGATTCTTCTATTTGGAACATAGGCTTTACCTGGATTTCTTTGTGAATTCCAAATACTTGCTATTATCTTTCCGATTGAGGAACCAGTTGTAAGCGCTTCGTCATAGGTGGAAGGGGTCTTGTCATTCAGTCTCGTTTTTTTCTTTGTGCTATGCTTAAACAAATCCAATGCATAATATTTTAAATGCCCTATAATAGTTATCAGTTGCAGTAAGGTCTATTTTGAAAGTATAATAATGACTCCGCAAAGGATGGGGGGATACTGCGAGAAAAGTTAGTTCTATCCAAAGATTGTATGTTCCTGGGGAATTCTTTCCACACTAAGGACAGTACCTTGGATTAATTCTGCTGTATTCCGATTATTAGTAATCTTGTCTCACAACTGTCTTAACAGA
>JBAWET010000121.1:0-15275 GCA_049591355.1 Nitrososphaeraceae archaeon | reverse complement strand
GTCAAGACTACTTATTATGCTTAGTGACCTTTTTTCGGCAAGTGGCAAAATGGATCTAATTGAGAAAGTAATTGAAAAAAAAAATTCAAAGCTAGGACCATACGTGATTGTTTTTTTAGGCATAAATGGTACCGGCAAAACAACTACCGTTGCGAAATTTTCCAATTTGTTACACAAACAAGGCTTATCGGTTATTATGGCAGCAGCAGATACGCACAGAGCAGGTGCAATAGAACAGTTGTCACAACATGGTACTAATCTCGGTATAAAAATAATTTCTCAAAGATATGGGGCAGACCCATCAGCTGTAGCGAGAGATGCCGTGGAGCATGCAAAAAAAAATTATATTGATACAGTACTTATTGATACCGCAGGACGAATGCAAACATCAAAGAATCTCATGGAAGAGGTAAGTAAAATTGTCAGAGTAATCAAACCAGATGCTAAAATTTTTGTAGGAGATTCCTTGGCTGGTAACGATACTGTCAATCAAGCAAAGGAATTTTTTCAGTACACCAATTTTGATGGAGCAATATTGACAAAAAGTGATGCTGACTCAAAAGGGGGCGCTGCTATTTCAATAGTGCATGTGACTACGAAACCCATTCTATATCTTGGAATAGGGCAACAATACGATGATTTAGTGAAGTTTGACTCTGAAAAATTTTTAGTATCTGTACTTGGCGATATACATTCAGATCATAAAGTCAACACAGAACAAAAACAAGGTGAAAAAACCGCGTCGGTTAACGACTCTGCAATAGAAGCTATTGAAGAGAATGAACAAATTCCCAATGAAGTTAGTATCGAAAAAATAAGAACTCTTACTTCAAAAGACACGAGCGCATGCGAGGCAGAGACAGGTGCTGACTTGATTGAACCGATAGTTGAGGATGCAAATTTACAAACTGACACCTTGCGAAAGCCTAACACTATTTCTCGCGATCCCATACCTGGAGTGCAAAAACCTAAAAACAAAGGCTTTTTCAGCGGATTATTAAGACGAGATAGAAAAGAAAATCAAGACAGTCTAATCCCAAATAAAGTAGGGAATCAAGAACAAAAGGATCGTCCTAAAAAGAACGAACGCTCTGGAGGAAACGACGAAGTAGTCTATCTTAATGATCAAGATATCGATGATCTTATTGAATAAGAAAGATGTACTGAGCACACAGGATCTTGACGAATCGGAAATAATATCCCTAATCCGTAAGGGAACAGATTTTAAAAGTGGAAAAATTGAATCAGTAGACCTATTAAAAGGAAAAACTCTCGGATTAATTTTTCAAAAACCGTCTACCAGAACTCGTGTAAGTTTTGAAATAGCGATGTTTCAGCTTGGTGGATACACTATATACCTCAACTCAAATGATCTTCAAATGTCTCGCGGAGAGTCAGTGGAAGATACCGCGAAAACACTATCACTCTATGTTGATTGTATCGTAGCTAGAGTTTTTTCTCATGTGGATTTACAGGATTTGGCTCGTTTTTCTAAAGTGCCTGTAATAAACGGACTATCTGATCTGTTTCATCCATGTCAGGTCTTGGCTGACCTAATGACGATCATGGAGTGTAAGCATCATTTCAAAGGTTTGCACCTAGCTTGGATAGGTGATGGGAATAACGTTTGTAGTGATTTACTCATTGGCTGCATGAAAACCGGCATCTCTGTTGTCGCTGCAATCCCTAAGGGCTTTGAACCCCCAAATTCCGTATTAGATGTTGTAAGAAGTGTTGGGTATAAGAATAATTGTTCATTTGACGTCACAAGAGAGCCAACTGAGGCTGTAAAAAACGCCGATATCGTTGTGACAGACACTTTCGTATCGATTGGGACCGAAAATGAACGAGAAGCTAGAAGAGCGGTATTTCTTCCAAAATATCAAGTTAGTTCAAGATTGATGGAGTCGGCCAAGGCTGATTCCATTTTCATGCATTGCCTCCCAGCCAAAAGGGGAGAGGAGGTTACATCGGATGTAATAGATGGAAAATCCTCTGTAGTGTGGATAGAAGCTGAAAATAGATTACATATACAGAAGGCGCTTCTAGAATACGTACTTACTAGCAGAGTCAAGATGTCCTAAGTCCGAATCTTAATTAAACACCTCCGAAATTAAATATGTATGCAAAATACAATGAAACTCCCCCGGAACATCATTGAAAACGATCCCAGTTGGTTTTCTCTGCCATCCGAGAACGATTATACTATGAAATGGGTTAACAAAGGGCTAGAATTAATGGCTCAGTGCAATAATCATGACAATTTCTGTCTCGTTTTCTCAACTTCAATGAATAGACACTCCCTATCAGACTTATCTGAATATAGAAATTTACTAACAAGTAGTGATCGACCCACTCAAGAGATTACTAAATATCTTTCTAGCATTTATTTAAATCCAAATCCCTACGATCTTCGTTTGAAGCCCAGAAATAATACACGGAATGACCCTTTTAGGCTGATATAAGACCTCTAATACCGGAAGGTCGAAGAGAAATAGACAGGCCGCTTCTATTAGTAACGCTACTGTCAGCTTCTCTCATCTTTTCGGCTTCCCTTACTTTTTCGAATGCACTTACCTTTCAAAGTGATGAAAATAATAACAAAGGTGCCTATCTTGATTCGATTAAGTTTATTCAGTATTTGGATGGCAACGTAGCGCTGCAAGAAATAAGGGCCAAAAATCTGGATCTTTATTTTTTTAGAATCCCATTGGAGCAGGTATCAGCGGTTAATAATGATCCAAATCTCAAGGTCTATGAAAAGAGTGGTGGTTCTTTTGGATTATTACTAAACCCCGCCCCTTCGACTGATCCAAACATTCTAAATCCATTTCAGTTTCGAGAAGTGAGATATGCAATGAATTATTTGATCAATCGTGATTTTGTAGTAGGCGAAATTCTTAAGGGACATGCAAATTCTCAGATAGATCCTTTTGGGATATCCTCACCCGAGTACGAGAGTATATTGCCTGTAGTAGAATCATTTGGCATTCAATATAATCCAAATCTTGCACATAAAATGATGCAGAATGTACTCGTTTCAACGGGTGCTAGCGACAAAGATGGCAAGTGGTTCTATAAAGGGTCTCCTATAGTAGTAAAAATTCTGATAAGGAGTGACGATGTTTCGCGAAAGTCCATGGGAGAAATGATTTCTTCCGAACTCGAGAAATTTGGATTTCTTGTTCAACGCGATTATGGAGATTTGAATAAAGCTAACGACATTGTTTATGGGACCGATCCACAAGACCTCAAATGGCAGATTTATACTGAAGCCTTTGGAGGTACATCTGCTTTTGTAAGGTATAATCCAGTAGTCCCATCGCAGATGTATGCCCCGTATTTTGGAAAAATGCCAGGCTGGCAAAATCCTTCATTTTGGAATTATCAAAATAAATCACTAGATGATCTAGCTCAGAGAATCGAATTTTCTAATTTCACGTCAATAGCTGATCGAAATCGATTACTACAGAATGCCGTTAAGGAAGGAATTGAAGAGTCGGTAAGATTGTTTGTAGCTCAAACTGTAGACCCCTTCGTTGCTTCTTCTTCAGTAAGCGGTTTGATAAATGATTATGGCGCTGGTATTCCGAGTAGAATCTCTCTCATTAATGCAAGGTCAGACAGAGGGGACAGTATCAATGTGGGAGTTAAGGAGATCTATCAAGGAGCGTGGAATGGTGTCGCGGGATGCGGTGACATTTATTGTATTAACATTCTTTCACTAATATCAGATCCTCCAACTTCGAGAAATCCCTACACTGGTGAAGTAATTCCCTTGCGCACCGTATGGACCAACATAACTACTGCTGGGCCGACTTCCCGGTTAGATGTCGATCCTAATGCAATAATTTGGAACGTTTCTAAACAAAAATGGACTGAGGCCGGTCAGAATACATCTTCAAAAAGTGCTGTTAGTTACAAGATTCTTTATTCGAATTGGCATAATGGACAACCCATGAGCAAAGCAGATCTGCTTTATTCAATGTATTTCACTTTCGAATGGGGAACATTAACAGGACCCAATGACACCAGTTATGATCCCGAATTTACGTCACAGGCTCAGGTTGCTCTTCCATTATTGAAGGGAATAAGGTTCTTAAACGATAGTAATATCATTTCGTTTGTAGATTTCTGGCACTTTGATAAAAAAGAGATTGCCGAGTTTGGGTCAGTATGGGGATCTTCGCCATGGGAGATAGGTGCGGCTACTGAGAGGTTAGTATCACATGGGAAATTTGCCTATTCTCGCTCTCAAGCTACTGTAAAAAATGTAGATTGGCTCTCTCTCATAATCCCAAATCATGCCGAAGCAATTTTGCAAGAGTTGAAGAAAATGAAAAATGAAGAATTCATCCCAACTGCACTTATTGGCGTAATCACAAAGGAAGACGCAATAAAAAGATATGATGCAAGTATAGAATGGATCACCAAGCATAGACATGCTGTAATAGGCAATGGTCCTTTCTTCCTAGATGACTTTAACCCGGCTGGCCGTGTTATAACTCTTGGCGCCTTTAGAGACCCGACATATCCATTCGAGAAAGGGTATTGGTCCAAGTACGAGGCTCCACATGTTGCCACCATAACCGATTTTACTCCAGCCACCCTTCCTAGAATAATAAGTATTGGACAACCTTATAGTTTCGAGACCCGCATATTGGTTAATGGAAGTCCAAGTAACAATGTAACAGTCGTTTACTTTGTTTCAGACAAAGACGGTAAGATGCTTGTTCAAGGAAATGCTGAGAAGACAGATCAGATGGGTCACTATGTTGTTCACCTGAGTGGAAATCAAACAAAACATTTGAGTGAGGGACCTAACGAATTTAAGATGTTCGTACAAAGTTATGATGCCTTGAAACCCGACATATTTGCTACCACAATAATAGGACTTCCTAGACGAGGATAGTGACGCGGCTAACAGAACATCATAATAGACGTCGAATATATTATTAACAGCGATTATTATTAGCTGTCGTAGAAACTTGGGGTTACGTAAAGTCATATTAATTCGATCCCTCAATATGATCCTGGTTTTATTTGCGACGCTGTTAGTTACCATATTACTATTAGGGCCTACTTTGGATAAAATTCTTTTAGAAAACATTCGTACTCAAGTAGTGGATGAAGTAAATGAGAGTAATCTCAAATTTCAAAATCCTTCTGCAAGACTATCCTACGTAAATAGTCAGATTGCTTATAGAATAACTATACTTGGTCTAAACGAACCGTGGTACTCACCTTCGAAGCTGTTTTTTAAATTAATCAGCATAATGACGCTGGATCTCGGAAAATCGCACTTCTTTACGACAGATGCTGGATCTTCTAATGTTAGAGATATAATCTTTGAAAAAATCCCTAAAACATTGCTACTATTTACAACTTCTACAATAATGGTCGCCGTTATCGGGATCTTATTGGGGAGCTTCGTCGCTGCTAGAAGCGGTTCAATTTGGGACAAGATCAATTCGATTTTTGCCATATTTAGTAACAGTTTTCCATCATGGTGGGTGGCAATGATCATGATATTTCTATTTGCTTTCACGCTACAAATTTTTCCGGCCAGAGCCACTCCAACTACCGCGCCGTCAGACCCTTCGTATCCCTTAAACCTTGCCTATCACATGTTACTCCCTTTGCTCACAATTACATTCGTTTCTTTTGGATCGTGGGCATACATTGTGAGATATTTTCTTATCAATATTCTAAAGGAAGATTACATTTCTGCTAAGCGTACTATTGGAATATCAAAAAAGAGAATTCTTTATTCACATGCATTGCGAAATGCAGCTCCTCCTATTGCTACCTCAGTTGCCTTAAGTTTAGCTGCATCATTCGGCGGATCCATTATTGTCGAAGCAGTTTTCGACTGGCCAGGGATGGGTAAACTATATTATGACGCCATAGGGGTCTTGGACATACCGATTATAATTGGACTAACGTACATAAGTACTCTAATCTTCATAGTAACCATATTCATAATCGAAACTTCATATGCATTTTTCGACCCTAGGGTGAAGACTTTCTGATGGTAATTTCAGGTCTGAACTTAATCAAACATCTTTTACACTCACCAGCAGGGTTGACTGGTGTCGCTATCCTGATTTTTTTACTGAGTCTATCGGTATATGGATTATTGTTTGTGCCGATTACCGCATATTCACAATGGAACAATCCTCTTTATTGGATCGATTATCCAAAAACGGCAGCCCCTGCATGGACAAATATTGGTTTTGGACCTAAATCATTTGAACATGTGATTCTTAATGCAAACGTCGCAAACATAACTACAGACTATATTCAGGGCATACGAACAATATCACATAGATATTCGATAAATATCCAGTCTGACAGTTTCCCCAATGATTTCATGTTCACTTATTCTGCAAAATATAACGCAATACCACCGGTTATCTTGATCAGCGTACTAAGGCCAGATGGTGAAAAATTTGATCTATTTTATTCAGCTTTACCTGCATCACAAGGAATTAACAACACATATTCAGGGAGAATTTTTTCTACAGATAAGATCATTAAGCAAAATCTTGCCCAATATAAAACTCTCCTAAACTGGGACGTTAATCATATCGACCCCCAAACGATGTTATTTTCGGAATTGAATAAACAAGTACCCTTGAAAGGTGTGTATCATTTTTCTCTTACATTTTTTCTATTTGACAACGCAAGCACAATTGAGATCTCAGGTGTCATTCTTGGGGGTAACACATTTGGATTGATGGGTACCGATGATCTTCGAAGAGATCTTGCAATTGGCATCATACTTGGATCTCCAGTTGCACTTTTTATTGGACTTACGGTGTCCACTATATCAGTAACAATTGGATTGATTTATGGTGTCATTTCTGGATACAGGGGAAAGAGAACTGATGAGTCGATGATGCGAGTAAACGATATTTTTTATGCACTTCCAGCTCTCCCTTTGCTCATAATCCTTTCAATCACGTTTGGCAGAAGTATTTTCTTAATAGCTGGATTTTTGATTATTTTCGGGTGGGTGGGCACAGCTAAAATAATTCGAAGTTTAGCACTCCAAATCAAGACATTTCAATATGTTGAAGCAGCGAAATTCATGGGACAGTCCGATTTCCGAATAATATTCAAACATATTATCCCACAACTGCTGCCTTTAACTTTTGCCAGTATGGCCATCGCAGTTCCGGCAGCAATTCTAGGGGAAGCAGCACTTAGCTTTCTTGGTCTAGGAGACCCATCCATTCCAACCTGGGGACAGATCCTTCATGAAGCAAATAGCGCGGATGCAGCAGCTCGCGGAATATGGTGGTGGATCTTGCCCCCAGGACTGATGATTGCCATAACCGGTCTGGCATTCTATCTAATTGGTAACACTTTAGATTCATTTGCTAATCCATTAAAGAATTATTTCAGGAGAATTTGACAACGCGTTACATTTGATCATTAGTTCCTCAAAATTTCGAAAGCAGATGTAGGTCATAAGTGGCTATCGAATTTGATCAACCTCATCCTATTGATTAAGGATGAATAAATTTACTATACAAAATAGTGGGCACGTAAATGTTCTGAACGTTCTTCTGCACTGCCAAATATCATGCTGCAGTGCATACAGATGAACAGTCCAATCTGTTCAATATCACCCTTCTTCAATATAACCAACTCATTATCGTCACGAGAATTTTCAGCAATGACATAATCACTCAAGCTATGAGCACAGAAGACCTCTTCCAAGAAAGACTTTACATGCTGCCTATTGCATTCTTGATCCATTTTCAAATAGCTATCATTCATATCTGTTACATGAAATCTTGCTATTTCCTTATAAATTATGGATTTTAAGAACTTTGGTGTTCTAGAAATATCTATGATAATAGCCACTATTAAGGACTTTACTTTGTAGGATATCAGGTTTTTGTCTAGAAACTATCTTGTTTGATAAAATATGTATATCAAACATTGAGAAGGTTAAAAAAACAATCTATCATAGGACAAGAATACTGCAACTTCGAGCAGAACGCTTGTCTGGTTTACTTATGATTTTTTGATTGAATCGCAGTTTTCTACAACTACCTGATTGTATCTGTGTTCATGTCCTTTTTATTCTCTTAGCTTCTATGAAGTCCAGATAATAGAAAAGATAACATCGGTCATTTACTTTAATTAACCAAGTAATAAACGACTCGTTCTTCTTATTCTTAATTGTCATTTCATAACCTGATTTTTCAAGAACACGTCTTAATTTAGTGGCATCCATGTCCGACTTAATTTGTTCCTTGTTCCGATCATATGGATCCGCGATAAGAAGTTTACCATTAAGTTTAATCAATCGATTGAACGATAGAATTGTTTTATCTAATTCAACTCGCCCAAGAATATTTAGGGCGAGTATGACGTCAAACAAGTGTGACTCGAATGGCATCCTAGTTGAGTCGCAAACTAAGAATTCTACATTTCGGGTATCTTTCTCTTTCATGCGCCGTCTAGATTCGGTTATGAAAGTGAAAGAATTGTCAATTCCAAATACGAAGGAGAATTTACCAGCCATCATGAGGGACGCTGAACCTACAGAACAACCAACATCTAGTCCGACTTTGTATATATTATTCTCCGTTAGATTTGCAGCCTTCCTATATATTTCATCAGGCTTAATTTTCCACCTCAACATAGAAAGGAATCGATCATCCAAGGAATAATCGTAATGTGTCCACAAGTATGGACGGAACCAATCGTCCTCTTCGTATTTATTCTTGACTATTCTTGATTCAATAATTCTCATACCTTCTTCTTTAAGGAATGTTCTTAATTCTGGTGATTTGCAATCGGATATCCATCTTCCAAAAGTTTCAACCCTTTCGGTAGCATATTGACTGAAATTTTCTACTATTATGGCAACTCCCCCGATAATTGGGAATTTTGAACCGCATCTCGAACAATTGAGAATACCTTCGACACAGTCCCCATTTTCTTCAAGAAATGACTGAATTGAGAGCTTTGTCTTATAAGTATGATTGATGCAAATCAATTTATCAACAAGATTAATTTTCAACTTTTAGTAAACTCACCGGCTCTCTAATAAGAACTACCAAGTCTTTTGGGTCAATTGATCTAATATACTGTGTAGAGGATAATTTGTTCACTATAGCAATATCGGATATTGCTGCCTTCGTATTGTATTATGGAACGCGATACTTTAACTTATGGAGAGTGATTATTAACATGATACCGATCATAGGATATAATTACACAGACAGATTTTCTTACCGCAACAGATACACTTGATTGATTTAACTAGCTGACAACGCTTGTTATGTGTTTCACACAATATAATTCTTGAATTTATTGGTTCGATACTGTCTATGCCCACATGTATTACAATTCTACAAGGTTGATTAACTTACATACAACAATTTTTGAAGAAACCAGCTAAAAAAAATACACCGCAGAAAGAGACTTGAAATTGGTACAGGTAGATAAGTTGATAATGTTTCGAAAAAGAATCCTCATTCTTTCAACTTGCTTTCACCCGATCGTCTGTTAATCTACATAAACTATACATTTTCTTGTACGACTCCTGAATTTCATTATTATTCATGAATTGAGATTTCAATTCTCTGACTTTCTTTTCCAGTTTGATGTAATCTTGTGACTTTATCACGTTGAACAGGTTATTTGATTCTCTAATGAAACTCTTGAGATAGGACCATAATTCTGTGTTGCTGATCAGGAGAGAAGAAATGAGTACAGGTTCGTCACTTAAGATACTATGAAACAAGATGGATTGAAAAGAGAAGGTCGTTCCTGAAAATTTCTTGAGCTCAGGAAAGCTATCCTTCGATATGACCGTAGCTAGTATCAAGTTTGCATAATAAACTATGCCAAGAATGAGTGCCATTAGCTTGTCATGATGATAAGCGTCATTTATTACCAGGATCTTTGCGCCACCTAGAATAGATCGTAATCTTCTTTTTTCTTTCTTTATGTCTCTCACCGGGACCAACAAGATTTTTGAGTCATTCAATTTCGTTGCACCTGGTCCGAACATTGGATGGATGGATATGGGGACGATAGACCTCCGAATCTTTGACAATGATCGGATAGTATCTTTTTTTATTGATGCGATCTCCAATAGTGTTGATCTTGGTTTCATCAAAGAAGCACATTCTCGGATCATAGAGGGCGCTGTACGAACTGGCACCGATATGATAACATAATCTGCATCATTTAGACATTCTTTTAGGCTATTACAACAAACGATTTTCGTTGAAGATTTATCGTAACCCTTCTTGGTATCATAAACAAATACAGAGTAGCCGCCCTGTTGCACAAAATAATTTGAAAACCATCGTCCCATTTTTCCCGCTCCCCCAACGATGCAAATTTTTTTTATCATTCGAATTACCTACTCCGAATTACACTTTCAATGATATCTAATCCCCTTTCTAGAATTCCTATTGGTTGACACGCTGAAATCCTCAGGAAATTTCCATAGCACCTTCCGAATCCGATACCTGGAGCCACAGCAACTCCCTTTTGAAGTAAATCCTCAACAATATCCATAGTATTCTTTGTATCTCCATTAAAACGAACAAAAAAGTACATTCCTCCATCTGGGGGACGAAACTCAAGAGGCATTTCTTTTAATCTTTTGTTCATGAACTCCAATCTCTTTCTGATCCGCTGGGCATTATTTGTGGGCTTATTTCGTAATGCCGAAAGTGCAGCGTATTGAATTGGTTCGGCTACGCTTGTAATTGCGACAGCTTGGATTTGTGTCATCTTATTTATTATATTCTTACTACCAATTCCGTAGCCTATTCTAAATCCTGTCATTGCATAACTTTTAGAAAACGAAGAGACCATGATGCTCTTGTCGTAACCATAATCCAAAATACTCTTAAATTTCGAATATGCATATCCTGCATATACTTCGTCACTCAACACAAAAATGCCATTCTCTTGAGCAAGACCGAGTATTTTTTGAAGAATGTCTTGTGTAACTATTTTCCCAGTCGGATTATTTGGATAATTTAGAATAAGCATTCTAGTATTTTTAGAAATTAAATTCTTTATTTGTTCAAATTCAGGTTCCCAACCTTTTTCAAGAGATGTATTTATGACTTTAATCTTTGCACCTATGAACTCTGCACATTCTTTATACGCCGGCCATGCTGGTTCTAAAATAATAACTTCTTCTCCAATACTAACAGCAGCCACAATTGCACTAAATACAGCGAACCGGGCCCCCGGGGTGACAATGACTTGATCTTTTTCAACGCCGTGAAACTGTTTTGATATTTCCGTTCTTAGACTAGAAATTCCTCGCGGTTCCGTATAGCGCACTTGGCCTCTCTCGTAGGCTTTTACCAACGCGTCTTTAACCGAACGTGGTGGTAAATAATCTGGCTCACCCACTTCTAAATGAATGATTTTTTTGCCCTCAGATTCCAGATTCTTTGCTCTCATAAACATTGTCATATGATTCAATTGGTCTGGTTGTTTCGAAGTCTGATCCTTCTGAATTCTTACAGACTCTGTAAGTAATAAATTCAATAATCGGCCGATGAAATTCCTATCTAAACCAATCTGTCTGCCCAATTCTTGTGCATGATTTTGTATCTCCTGTTCTACTGCTTCGTCTTCTATTTGTATATTGAATCTATTCTTTATATCACCAATCTTTTGTGCTATATCCATTCTTTTCTTTACTAGATGTATTATATCTGCGGTCACTGACCTCACTTGAGTCCGAAGACCATCTAGTCCTCCCCCTTCAATCATTCTTATTGGCCTTCAAAATAGGTGGGATGAATCCTCCACGTATTGCATGATCTGATATGATTAACGATACTAAAGATTCAACAACTGGCGGCGCCCTCGGTACGACGCATGGATCATGTCTGCCTGGCACGGTAATTTCACACTCTGAGCGTGTCAATAAATTAACAGATCGTTGTTTTTTGGCAATGGACGATGCTGGTTTAAATCCTATCCGGATTACCAATGGCATCCCACTAGTCAGTCCTCCGATAATCCCGCCTGAATTATTTGTTGTAGTAACAATTTTTCCGTTGGAGATAACATACTCGTCATTATTTTCTGATCCCATCAGTCTTGATCCTCCGAACCCTGAACCAAATTCCACCCCTTTAACAGCAGGAATGCTAAAAAGAGCCTTACTTAGATCGGATTCCATCGACGAGAATATTGGTTCACCTAATCCCACAGGTAGTCCTGTCGCTATGCATTCTATGATACCACCCACTGAATCGCCTTCTTTCCTTGCTTGGAGAATGAGAGACTTCATACGCTCTGCCGAATCTACGTCAGGACATCGTACTTCGTTCAAGTAGGTGTTAGTCTTAGCCTGTTCGAACGTGACTGGTTTTGATACTATCCCACCAATTTCTGACGTGTATGCTACTACCTCTACTCCTAATGAATAAAATAATAACTTTTGTGCTATTGCTCCTGCCATTACCATAGTAGCAGTCAATCTACCAGAGAATCTACCACTACCGCGATAGTCTTCAAAACCACCATATTTCACTGACGCAGGAAAATCCGCATGTCCAGGTCTGGGTGTATTCTTCATTGCGTCGTAAGGTCTTGAGTCTTGATCTTTATTCCAAATTAGTGCACATATTGGAGCTGAAGTGGTGAAGCCGTTAAATACCCCCGATAGAATTTCAGCCCTGTCTTCTTCTTTCCTTTGAGTAGTAATTATTGATTGTCCGGGCTTCCTCCTATTCAATTGGGTCTGTAAGTCTGATTCGGATAAGGGCAAACCAGCGGGACAACCATCCAAAACCATTCCGATACACTTGCCATGGCTTTCTCCAAAACTCATGAGAACAAGACGTTCACCAAGAATATTTCCGATCATGCTCCAATAATTGTATGGGTTTCTTGTCACATATATTGGCTTTATGTTTCAAAGTTCTGAGGATTAGATTCCTACTATGCTACCCCCAGGTTGAAAATAGTTCGAGTTAATTTTTTATAGGTTTATTGGAAGTCTATTTGGCCTCCTAATTTTCTCATTTCAGATATGAATTGAGGGTATGATACATCAACTGATCTAGCTCCCTTTACAATTGACTTTTCAGTCATCATGGCTGCGACAACAAAGCACATAAAGAGCCGATGATCATCATGAGCATTTAGATGTGCACTTTTTAATTTTCCTGAATGATGGATTATTAATTCATCATTAGTCATTTTCAAGTTTACCCCTAATTTGCATAATTCTGATGCTACAATAGCCAACCTGTCTGTTTCCTTAAAGCGAGTATGAGAAACACCATAAATTCTCACTGGGGATTTGGCTCTCAATGACAAAATTGCAACTACAGGAAGCAAATCTGGAGTATCTGAGAGGTCAAATTCGCCGCCTTCCAAACGTTCTGACCCGACTACCCTAATTTGACCTTGCTTAACATTAACCGTTACATCAGCTTCCATTTTTTTCAAAATGTCTAGAATATTAGAATCTCCCTGAGGCAATGAAAAATCTAATCCAGAGAGCATGATCTCACCGCCTAAAAGAATCCCAGCAGACAAAATTACTGCTGCTGTGGAAAAGTCTCCTGGAACAGTAAATGAAGTATGAGTGTACCTGCCATTAGTAACATGTAAGACTCTGTAATCAGTTGATTTTTGGATATTTATTCCAAATTTTTTTATTGTGGCAATTGTTGAGTCTATGTAAGGACGTGACACTTGTTTTCCAGTTACTTTAATTTCTATCTCTGAGTGAGCATAGGCTCCGGAAATTAAAAGCCCAGACAAGAATTGACTTGAAGTGCTTCCCTCGATTTCGGTTCTTCCACCTGCAATTCCTCCTCCTTGAATTACTATGGGAGCTGAACCATTCATGCGTGTAGAATAACATTGTACTCCAAGATTTCTCAAAGCAATTATCATAGGTTCCATTGGCCTCCGCCGGATGCTTTCATCGCCTGTTATGACAGTATACCCATTCTGTACCAAACCGGACATAGCCGTTAAGAAGCGCATGGTGGTTCCTGAATTTTCAATATTAATCACATCATCCGGTGTGATGAAGGCAGTTCTGCCGCTAACAGTAATATGGTCAGGCCGATCCACAATATTAACTCCCAAGGCCTTACACCCTCTTATTGTTGCCATAGTATCACGCGATCGTAGTGTGTTAAGGAGTAACGATTCGCCTTCTGCCAGTGAAGATACAGCTATCGCCCTGTGAGTATAGCTTTTACTTGGCGGACAATTGATTATTCCGGTCAAGTCAGATTTCTGAATTAATACGCTATCCAATCTGTTTCACCAGAGTAGCTTTGTTATTGTTTATTGGAGATACGATCACATAACCATCCAGTGTTTCAAAAACAGACCTAATTTTGTTAGAATTTTCGTTACGTGCGATGGCTGCGGTAGAAGGTCCATTTCCAGACATACCTGCTGCCAATGCACCATTTTCGAGGGCGAGCCTAGACGGAAGGTAATCTCCCAATAATACAGAGGAATTAAGAATTCCATTAAGAATCATTGCCTTCCAGTACTTCCCACCATAGGCCAGATTAAATGCATCGTTATAAAGATCGGAGAGCAATTTCAGTTTTGAAAGATCGCCCCTTTGACAATTTTTGGGCACATAAATAATAACTACAATATCATCAGGACATGGATCCTGTCTTAGTATTTTCCTATTGTAATTATCAGTAACAACAAACCCACCATAGTAACATGCAGTAGAGTCATCATATGCACCGGTAATTGTGGTTCTGGCAAAAAGTGATGCATTAACTGCAGAATCAAGAACATGTTGATCCTGCACATTGTCACTAATGAGGCCGTTGCACGCAAGAGCGACTGCGTTGGAAACTGCGCTAGAACTTTTCAGTCCAACACCCAAGGGTATATCCGAGTTTATTTTGATTTTCAAGAGATATTCAGTTATAAACTTTGGGGAGAGAACTTCTTCAATTATCCTGTCGATCATCTTATTACTGTTACCAGATTCGAAGATGATGCCTGACCCTTTTTCGGCAACCATTTCGACTTCCACCTTCAAGGAAATCCCTAGGGCAGAACCGAAGCCTGTTGCAACAGCATTTACTATCGATACAGCACCATGTACAACGGCGACAGATCTTAGTGTCATCGTGGTTCCCCGAATCCTCCAAACAAGGCTTTTTTCATTGCTTCCACCGGCGGGGTGATGCCAGTCCAGATCTTAAACGCAGCAATCGCTTGTTCCATAAGCATTTCATAACCATAGATAACCTGTGCGTTTGCTT
>JBAWET010000120.1:0-4118 GCA_049591355.1 Nitrososphaeraceae archaeon | reverse complement strand
GTACACTATCAAATGAAAGATAGACGGTTTAAACACTAAATTACAGAAAATTTTACTGAGTTGAAATATATCTCTAAAAAAAAGAGATTCATTGGGCTTTTCCTGATGAGCAACCAATTCGAGATATTTCGGTCTTATAACAAGTTAAACAGCAACACTTTACTATCCCAATATGCAAATTTCAAATGAATGTTTGGAAAATCAAAATGTAGACTATGTGGGGACAAAGTTAGATTTGTGGTAAGACATTTAAATGAAAAACATCCTGAAACTTTAAGTGACAGGGATGTCATGAAATTGAAAATGCAAAATATAATCGCAAAATACTTTTCAGAGGAGTAATGCATTCGAATTGGACACTATTGGTGCAGATATCGATTTTCCTTGGAATGTATGTCTCCGTGTAGGAATATTCTAACACTTGAATTCTACATCTGTGAAGTATTCAATAAGAATTATTTTACCCTTATTGTATAACGATAAAACTCGCATCGAACGATCATTATTTCTCAAGACCAAAGAGGAATTACATGACACCTTCGGTGGAAAAACTGAACTAGTACCTACCACGGGAAGTTGGAAGGATGAAAAGGGTCGGTTGAACGAGGAACCGTCTGCAGGCTTTGAGGTGATAGCTGACAAAACGAATGAAACGATTAAATTCTTAAAGAATTATAAAAAAAAATTGAAAACCAGGTTTAAACAAGACGATATAATGATAACCTATTACCCAGTCAAAGTAATTTGACGATTCAATAATAATCGTCGACTAGAATGTAGCTAGATTAATAGACCTTGTTACCGATCACATACTCGAATAGTTAATTGTTATAAATCTAACAATTCAATACACTTCAAATAGGAATTGATATGCACGCAGTTGCAAGAACTAATATTTTAGCTAAGTCATTAGTATAACTCGTTACTTCTACAATTAACAATATTCAAGGTATTGAAAGGAATTTGGAATATATTTGTTCATACAGGAAAGCCGACGATAACAGATTTGTTGAGATGGTATCTTTTTTTATTGCCTAACAGAAGATAATTTCTAAATTGCTTATAGCTCCCTGTCTCATACTTCAATGAATTAACTAATGCATTGTGAACGTACTCAAAATCTGGCGGATATGATAAGTTTTGAACACTGTTTAGAAGGTTTTCAAATCTAGAATAAAAGCACCTGTAACAGAAATTAAAGTAGAATTGTCATATTGATTGGAACTCCAACTGCCGATTCATCCTGATGGGTTTGGTGAGGTTCTGTGATTGGATCACAATTACGTTCATACATGTACGAAAGTCTTGCATGTCAATTTTGAACCAGAACAAATTATCCATTTTTGGATTCATTGAAAGCTTGGCCAGTGGAATTAGGAAAATAATTAAGTATGGAAATTCCTGTAATCGAAATTATTGTTATGATAAAAACTGCAACTAAGTCGATTTGAAATCTTTTGATTTGACATTTGTTAACTATACTCGTTGTATATTAGGGATTAGATTTAAGTTCTAATTATCATTCTAAAGATTTCATATCAAATGGATGCAGTAATGAAGTCAGCATGTATAGCATCCTTTTAATGTACCTGTCCTTCGATGGAACCATGATTAATTCTCTTTGATAAAAGGCAATCAAGTGCTCAATCAGGCAATCAGTACTCTGTTTGTCTTCCCCTGATGATAGATGAGTAAGGATCATTGCATACCAATATTGTACTACTGCATCTTCTCCGTACTTGGATTCTAGATCTATTAAAAATGAAAAATTAGAATGACATCTTCTGCATAGGCCGTCATGAGCATCTGCATATCTTTTTTCAACTATATGACCACACTTTGCCTTCATCATTTTGATAAATAATATCGTGAAGAAGGCATATTAATGCTATGGTCGCCTAATTACTGTGATATCATTAACCCTTTATTCCATCAGACTACGGAGGACCGATCACCAAAATCTTCGCACGAGGTAAAAATTCAGAAAAATGTTATTCGCGTGCCGTACTCATAAAGGATCCATAAACTTCAGGAGTCCCCAGATGTAACCTAATTTCAAAACTAGCTTGTTTTAAGATAAGTCACGATGTAAATTAATTTCTCGCTTTCATCAACTGATTTGAAATGTGAAATCTGTTGTACCAAAATAGAGCACCTGCCATAATAATAAAATCCGTAACATAGAAAAGATCCCAGAACCACAGATTATGGGAATTGTGGTTTACAAAGTCATGTACGTAGCCGTCATCTGCGATAGCGTTAACTAATAAGGATAATGAAGAGAGAAACCATGGAATCGCCTGCTGATAATCTTGCCTTAAGTTTACAAGGATTGTCGCAGATGGAATTATTAATGACAAATCCAAAATAGGATAAGTAATAGTTAGGACAAAGGCTGCCAGGTCCTCATCTGTAAGAAAAAATGAAGGAGTTAAATTAATTATGTCATAAGCAATTAGTAACAAAGTAGCGCAGGATGCTACAATTATGATTCCAAGATTGATTTTATTCTTCAAGGATTTGAGTGTTATAACCAGATGTAAGGAGAGAAAGACATATCCGCTTATCCAGAACAAGTCTGCAAATGAAATTAACTTTCCCTCTTCTATCCCTAAGGCATAATAATAGTATGTGAGGGTTAAGTCGGCTGACAACCAACTAATGAGGCCAATAGTAAGAAATAGGTAGGATTTTCCGTGAGGTCCAAGAAGTCCATGCCGGTATACAGCAACCAAACCCAGACCCGAAGCAACGGATCCAGTTATATTTAAAATCCATAGAATGATGGGATATCTATACATTGGATGCGAAAAAACTATTACGGAATTAGCAATCACTACAGAGGCAACCATAAACAAGGTCGTATACCTCAGTGTTGTTTTGTGGTCTATCTGCTTGCCGATTGACAGATGATGTTGGACTAACTTGGTTGCATAAAGATTTTTCTGAAAATAAAGTCAGCTATATCAATTGAAAAAATAGGCGCTCCAAAATTATCCAAATTCATTGGCAGTAGATCTGTGTTACCCTTTTGACTTTTCTCTGCGGCAGCTTTCGATAGGAAGGCTTTTGGGCATTGGGGAACCGTGAGACGTTTTGCCCCCATATTGCCCTGAGATCTTGACTAGATCACAAATGGATTCAGACATGAATAGTTTATTTATCCCAGGGATTATCTACAGGCATGTTTGTTTGTAAAATAAATATTCTGATAATAGTGGGCGCGATACTAGTTCTTGGTGGTTTTGTTTGCACCAATACTTCGTCTTCCGCATCTGCGCAGACCACCATGGAAATTACATCTGATAACGCATCGAGTAACGATACTTATATTTCACAGAAAACAGAGATGTCTGTTCCAGCATCTCCAATGGTTACCCCGCCAGGTAAACTCCCACACCAGACGGTATTTGCTCTCCCCCTTAGAGATGATGGTAAAATATGGACAGGCGTTGTTACCTTTACGGCAAGTAAACCTATTGAAATAGAGGTGCTTCATAATTATGATCCCAATATTCTACCAGATGCACAACATGGCGAACCCTATCATGCAACCCTTCCTACTAATCAGACGATCGCACTTTCTACAATGACCATGTTTACGGACACACCGGTGAGGGTTACCGATTCGCCTATTAGCACTGGTTCTTTGGCGTTCACTGGAAGCGCATTGGTGTTTCATAAAACAAGTGGGGAACCTTTTACAGTCACATATACCGTCGATGCAGTTGCCAAAAGGCCTAATCATTAATAATGGTTATTGCGTTTGATTTGATCTTTTAATGATTCACTCTCATATCCTAGAAGAATTTAATGAGGCGCAGTTAATAGGAATAAACTCGACAATATAAAATACCATGAAAATTTATTTAATTCCATCTGTGTGATAATATGTATAACAAATGCCCGGTCAATAATTCTAATAACCACAATGATTGAGTAGGTGTTAAACCTTACTCTGTCTGTGGTATTACTGTACCTAGATTTAGGAGCGCATAAGATTGAATCACGGACGGCGGCATTGTTTAGTTTACATTGGCTGTTTGAATACGAGCGTGCTTTGATAAATTCAAATTTATCAAACAGACTGAACTATTAAACATATGTTGCATGTAGAA
>JBAWET010000119.1:0-7031 GCA_049591355.1 Nitrososphaeraceae archaeon | reverse complement strand
TATCTCAACACACACAGAATCTATACCAAATCTTGGAACCAGTTTGACTTGATACAGCCTTATTTATGCTAGCGATATGTTGAACATAATTTGATCATGTTAATCCTTCAGCGGGAGCAAAACCATGATAATATGGAATTTGTTTTAGTTCATCCTTAGCAGGAATTTCTGCAATGGAAATAAGGTGGCCATCAGGATCTTCAATTATTGCATGCTTTCCAAATGATTCCCCCGTTTTTTTTAACTTTTTGTAAAACTTGACACTTTTCTCCACGAGTTGCTTGCAAACATTTTCTATGTCATTAACGTTAAACCCTACCAGCATATTCGGAGGTCCGCTAGATTTCGTTCTTTTAGGATGCAATGCAAGTACTGCTCTTCCGCTTTCATTTACAAACTCTACCCAATCTGGAGACTCGTGTTTTATTTTCATCCCTAGAATATTCCGATAAAATGTGACAGATTTTTCCATATTCTCAATCAGGAGTATCGCTGCACCTACTCTTTTGAACATCTAATTTCTCTTTGTCATTGAGAGATTTAAACTTGGTCGTGTTATGCCTTGCCTATTCCAGTTGTACTTAAGCCGCTTTTGGGTGGTCTTGCCATTTTAACACAATATCCTTATATACATGCCTCTACTAATGATATATATGTCAACAACGATTTTAGAAAGCCCGGAACAATGCAAACAACAAGCAACTCCATCTATAGACCTATCTGATATATTCAAATGCATTTCTGATGATAAGTCCCTTATACTTTTTAATTCGGTTGCTCATATGAACGAAAAAAGTGAACTTCTAATTTCTAAATTGGATATGACACGAAAGCAATTCTATGCAAGAATGGAACGATTAACACGACAAGGCCTGATAATGAGGAAGGGAGGACAATATCATCTTACCACATTGGGCAAAATAATTTACCATCTTCAAAATACCATAGGTAAAGCTGCAGAATTAAATCAATGGAAGTTGCGTACCATCGACACACTTGTTGGGGAGAACTGTATGCCATCAAATGAGCTCCACATTTTGGTTGATAAACTGATAGAAAACGATGAATTAAGGACTATAGTCCATCAGACATTGAGTTTTTAAGAAAAATAAAGTCTAAAAAAGGATTTATGTATTGACAATATAGTGCGACTAAATGAAATCGGCGGAGAACTGGACTTTTGTTCTGCGTGTAAAATAGGTTACTTAAAGCTAACAGGAAAGGTAGCTGACAAGGGAGAATCAGCTGGTGAATATAGAGATATCGGTACAAGAAGAGTATTCAAATGTGATAATTGTGAACAAAGGCAAGTCATAGTTGGACATCAAGAATACGTAAGAATAGGAGATGACGTCAAAACAAAATTTATCGAAGATAAAAGTTAGATAAATTATCTCATATCATAGTTTAGACTGAATTCCTCAATGTTTTGATGACTATTCTAATCTGATGTGGCTGCTGACGCCGGCAATTTTTTTAGCTGAAGATGCGTCGTGATAGCATTTGAAATTGCATCTGATTTCTTTATGTCAGTAAAGGTCACATTTGCTGTCAGACTTTGAATTGTAGAGTCCCTGATGGTAGTTTTGAAATCTTCAGAACCACCCTTTTTCTTCGCCGTGAACCCATCTGGAAATGAAGATGAATGTATTAAACTTCCATTTGTAGAATAAAGTTTCATAATTCCATTTATTTTTTCACCCTCCAGTGACTCATCATTGACTTGATATTTGACTGACATAGTTACCTGGTTTCCATCGACGTTGGACAACGGTACAAAACTAGCATTTTCCAAAGTCAATAGAACGCTATCATTGTCTGCCAATACATTTTTTGTGTACATTTTAGCGCCATAAAAGAAGAATTGCATCGAAATAAAGGCTAATATAAGCACGATAGCTGTCCTAGTCCTTAGCATACAGCCTTTAGATAGAGATTGTTTTTATATTCCTTTCAATTCGGTAACAGATTATCCAGCAATTCTATAGATAGGTAGGTGCTCATATATTTTTGTTAAGAAAAAACTGTTGGAGGTTACTAGCGTGTTTAGAGTCCACTAGATCAAGTATTTGTTCTTGCCAGAACGATATATTATGGAAAATAAAGGATATAACTATTTGATTTAGAAAAATAAAACCGGCATTAGGTTGTGAATATGGAGCTGAACGCCCATCACCAATTGAAGAAGTGGTACTGGATAGAAATTGAAATAAAATTTAATCCATCTGAACAAAACAAGTAGCAGAAGCCTTGCGACCCTGATTACTCTAGCATTTATACTTTAGCATCTACACTTTGTATAAAAGTAGTTTACTGCCTCACCCCTGCATTCGCTTTTCTCATACCGCAAAAGTCACAAACAAGTATCCGCAAGCTTCCAGTTTGTCTAAATGGATCGACTTCTTTTGCGGATTCTGGAGTTGGTCGAAGGTGACCTTTTAAGCATTTTGGACACAATTCTAATTTGCTAGTCATTAATGATATTATCACACTATCCTATAAAACGTCAAGGCCTACTCAAAACATCTTAAAATAAGTAAATCATAGTAGTAGCTAAGCTACTTCGCGGTATTCTCCCTACCAGTAGCCTAATATCACGGTTGTACTGTATCCAGTTATTCGGCACTAATCTTATGCACATAGCATGAATTACATAGAATTAGTATGTTAGTCAGTTTTGCGTCTTCTGGTAAATCTTCATCATTGAATATGGTTCTACAAATTAGACATTGTCTAATCAATCACTGATATATTACCACACACTACCTATTAGATATTTTCTAACCAAAGAGGGTTCATCGGTCTGTGTTCCGTCTTACACTTCAACAAACATCTGTAGCATTGAAGATTTTAAGGATTTACTTTATTGTGTTAACTCTAAGAGGATAATGAATATAGAGACCATTGGGTGAGCTGAAGTTACAAAATCCAGAACACGATTTCCAGCCTGAGCAAATATTGTCAATAGCTGATTTAGAAGTGACAATTCTAAGGGTAGTCGAAGTAGCTTTATTTGGCTCAGCTAGGTTATAGTTCCATGACAATTAATACGTGTCAGAGGGTTGCAGTCATAACAGGCAGCTCAAGTGGCATAGGTTTTGAAACATCACTCGCATTTGCAAGAAATGGATTTCATACTTTTGCCACTATGCGAAATTTGGAGAAATCCAGTAACATAACAGAGGTATCCAAAAATGAAAATCTTCCGTTACAAGCTATTCAACTAGATGTTAACAATGAAAAATCAGTCAAAGAAGGGATTAACAGCATATCTAAGGAAAAGGAGATAATTGATTGCGTAGTCAATAACGCAGGTTATGACTTGATAGGACCATTAGAGGAAACTTCGATGGATGAAATCAAGGCGCAATTTGAAACCAACTTTTTTGGTGCCATAAGAGCAATGCAGGCCGTAATACCTCTAATGAGAAAAAAGAAAAGCGGGAAAATAGTAAATATAGCATCTGTTGGCGGGAGAATTGCAATTCCATTTCATTCAGGTTACCATGGAACAAAGTTTGCGTTGGAATGACTATCTGAATCTATACAATATGAATTGGATCCATTCGGAATTAGGGTCATACTGGTAGAACCTGGAGCAGTTGGTTCAAGCTTTTGGAAGGATATTAAGACGGCAGCAAAAGACGTCAAGTCTTGGCAATAATTCATCTTATGTTGAAATGGCAAATAACATGTCAGAGGCATTAAACCAAATGGTGCAAAATTCACTACATCCGTCTGAGGTCGCAAACCTATTTTTACGAGCAGTTACGTCTGATAATCCTGATTTAAGGTATATAGTTGGAAAAGATGCTGCCATGTCTGAAGGAGAATTTAAAACTTGATAAAGAAACAACTTAATTTTGGATATTGAAGCAGAGGGAAATACTCGTTTAGGTATATATAGCTCAAAGGAATCTGCAGGAAGTCTCCGTCACTTCAAGGGTTCTTATCATAGTTATCTTTTATGCAAGTAAACTCCATCTTTTTACGACTTAGCACAATATGAAAGACTTTGGTTATATTGATAATGAACTATTTAGAAAGAATCCCCTGTTTTACTTCCCCACTTATATTGCTCAATACGTCTGCAATTCCAATTCCTATTTTCTTAGCAATTATCGCAGCTGTGTTTAGTGAATCCTCATTGATGATATCTTTACCTTGATTAGCAATCTCAGAAGCCGTCTTATTTATAGAAGCCATTGTGTTATCCAACAAATCAGACGAATTACCACCGGTTAACTTTGCTAGGCTTTTGTTAATATTGTCAGTAACTGTTTTCATATCATATTGAGATGAGTTACTGTGCATTTGCTATCATTAGGTTGGTTGAAAATCCTAGAGATAGTATAAGGACCATACTGAGTGCGACAGGGAGAATCTCATTCATATTGTGATCAAAAGTCCTATCGCCTGTTTAATTCTTTCCTTAGGTTGGAGTTTGTACCACTATAATTTGAGTGAATAGTCCTGTTTGGAGCTCGAATCATAACGAATGGGTCATCATGTTCAATCCCTTGATTATATTTCAACACATCATCTTCGGCATGGTAAAAGTAAAAACGATTATGCAGTCTATTTCCAATGCCACATGAGAAATGTCCCATTTCCGCTGCTGTCAATTCGGTCTTTATAGATGGCTACCGTATTGCTTAGAGAAGAGAGTTCGCCTGTAGCACCGTCATCGAAAACAGCTGCTCCTCTACCATCGAAAGTGCCATCGGAATTGTAAATACCAATTGCCGCAAAGCTGTACTTCGCTACGTCTCTATTATCAGTTACAAACTTTGCATTTCCTTGACTATAAACAGTTTCATTATTTCTAAAGATATCCGTGCTATTTCCTTCAGCATTGATATTCAATGTCCCGTTGATGATTCCTTTACCAGTAAAAGTCCCTATAGAATTCCCGTTTGATAATTCTGGTTTTCGCACGACATCTTGATAGTGCTCAATGTAAAATGGATTTCCTAATACAATTGCCTCAGACTCATTATATTTGTCAACACTGGTATTTGTTAATGTTGTAGGACTGTTTTTAGCATTGGTATCACGAATAATCAAGATACTTGATAACGCAACCGCACAGAGAATTAGTGTTAAGATAGTCCTTTTATTTTCTCCCTTCAATGTCTAATTTGCTCTTGAACTTTCTTTAATATGTATCGATGTTTTCGACATTTTATCTTTGATTTAACAGAATGAAGTAAATAAAAGCGGCATCGTTAGTAGGTTTAGAGCCTGGAGCTTGTACGGTTTTTATTTTGATAAAAAATAGTGCGGGAGCTGATTGTTATTACATTTGCAAAATACAAATTCATACGACAAGACTTTGGTAATTGAGGGATCCGGTACGTTAATCAACCGAAACCAGAAACTCATCAAAAAAAAAGAGCGAACTATAATAATAACCACTCATTTAGCTTACTTCTTTCAAAATCTAATTTCTTTTTATATGATTCGTCTGATGGCGGTTCAAGAAGAGTAGCAGGACCATCTTCGTGGTAAAAATCCGCTGCAACATATCCTGCCTTCTCATTTCCAACTTCCATAAAACAGAAGCCCTTTCCATCGAATCGTGACAATGACTGTTTGTTCTTATCATTTTCGATATCATAGACTATTTGTTGGCTAACTACTTTTGCTTGAGCTTCTGCAAATACTCCAGCTTTAGGGATAGCCACATTTTCGTTCACCTTAATTTCAGTTACATCCCCTATTGCAAAAACATTTTCATAATCTGTCTTAAGACTGAACTTGTCGACATTAATCCAATTATGTCCTTGCTTTATGAGACCAGAATTTCTTATTACTTCAGGTACTTTGTGGGGAGGAATCCCTATAAGCAAATCGTAATTTACCAAATTTCCATTTTCAAACTCCATTTTTCCCATATCCAGTACTGTCTTTATTTTATGGAATGGATGGAAATTGATATGGTGATCATTGAGCAAGTTAATAACATCTTGACTCACTTTTGCTCCAGCTACAGGTAAAGTAATCGGAGTTGGTGTATAAATATCGATATCAATTGAGTCTCTTGTACCATTCTTAACTAAAATATCATTTATTAGTAAAGATGCCTCATACGGTGCTGGCGGGCACTTATATGGAATAGATGCTATGCATATTGCTATTCTCCCCTTCTTTAACGAAAGTATTCTTTCCCTTAGTTTTGGAATTTGGTCTGGATCATACAGGTTAAAGCCTCCATTTTCTAGAAATCCATTGACTTCTTCGAGGGCATATTCCGTACCTAATGCTATTATTAGATAGTCATATTTCAACTTAAGAGTTGAAGACCCTCTGATTGTGACAGTCTTTGAGGTGACATCAATTTCCGTTACTTTATCATTTAGATACCTTATTCCTCTATTTTCTAGCCTATTCAAATCAATTTTAGAATCTTCAAGTGTTCTTATTCCACTTAAGATCCATAAATTTACAAGTCCCATCATAAAATAGTCTTTTTGATCGATAATACTAATTTGGTATTCTACTGATGACGATAATGAAGAAAGATTTTTCTGCAATAAATTAGCAGCTGTCAACCCTCCAAATCCTGCTCCTAAAATTAAGATACGTTTTCCCTCTGAGGACAAGTAGCAAAATGAATAAAGTCAGATCTAATGTAAAAAGATTTTTTCATTATTGCAATATGTGAGCCCTTTTACTCTCCAATAATCCTATAATCGAAAGATAACAGATTCAGTCCCAGAGGACAAGAGCGCACGATATAGCAAACCATGTATCAGCATGCATTACATACGCTAGTGTATCTCATCCCGCCAAAATAATATAAATATCATAACTTTCTGTTGTTTTATATAAAAAACCATATACTAACAAATTTTTTTAGCCATTTAAAATATAACCAAAGGTTTAACGAAGTATGAAATTGTGCTGTGTTGAATAACTCCAGTCCATCGAGAATTTATGCGTAGAATGTGTTAGTTAAGGACATATTTTCATAAACATGTTGTACACGTATGCTTTCAGAAGTAGCTCGTTTACAATATTCTTCCATT
>JBAWET010000118.1:0-22755 GCA_049591355.1 Nitrososphaeraceae archaeon | reverse complement strand
GATGTTCCCATACACGGTATTTCTAAGGGGAATAAAACTATCCATTTAATCCGTAGACAATTTCCTTTTGCTTTTTACTACCATCACAAACCTTCCATCTACGAATCATAATCTCGGAATCCCGTTTTCTCTTATTTCTCTTCTATCTTGCACATCAAACGAAACTTGTATGCTCTAAACAGGACAACCTCTAGATCCTACTTATCTCTCATGGTTTCATAGAACCTAGTTTGGCAAAACCCTTAATCCTTGTTCTTGAATTAATAAACAACATAGATTTAGATCTTTTGGATAGTATTTCAAGCAATCTCTTGGCTTGTTTTAGCTTTCGTCCCTTGATCTTTTCATTATTTGTCTTACCCTTAGAGTATTTTGTTGTCTGATCTGTAAAATCCATCCCTACTAAGACTATACTTTTCGCGCCCATTTCTTCAGCCATAAAGACACATCTATCTCCATCAGTAAATCCACCAAAATTATACACCTTCTCTACAGGCATAACCTGAGTAGATCCTATTATATTTCTCAACTTTGGAACAAGCTTGGTGACAGCATCTTGATTATCTCCATGAGCATGGATAACCATTATTGCTCCCAATTTTCCGGCCTTCTTTAAAAAGGTGGGATTTCCATCAAGGTCAGATACAACAACGTCCGGTTTAATCTTGTTTTTGATTAGCGCCTCTACGGCACCGTCCGCTACAACTTTAACATGTTTCTTACTTCGTCTAATGAAATCGATATTTTCCTCGAGGCTTGGACCAGCACCAATTGCCAGGACATCTCTGCCGCGAATCTTCTTCTCTAATTTTTTTATATCAATTGATCTCCTCACTATCATTCTGCTCAACAAATAAGCAGCATTCTGATCTTTCTCTGTACTATATCCAAACTCATTTCTTATTTCCTGATAATACGGAAACCAATCATCGAATTTCACCCATAGAATTGCAAAATGGTTCTTAATAGATTGTTTGTTTGTTTTAGTGTTAAAATCTTGAATGTGCATCAATTTGTAATGTGACATGCTGAACCAAAAACTGGAAACTTCCGTGAGCAACTTTATATTAACGGCTAAGCGTAATTCATTGTGCGTTCAGAAAGTTCAGCAGTTTTCGTCATAGTTATAAAAAAACCATGTCATCGAGGGGGGAATGGAGGGAAAAGTGTACTTTGATCCCCGGTTTAAGAGACTTCTTTGGTACTTATTCGGGACGACCAAAGGAGGAGTTACTAGAGCTCGTATTTTGGAAATGCTTAATTTTCGCCCGTCAAACACAAATCAAATCGCCTCTGAGTAAAGGTTAGACTACAAGACTGTGGTACATCATCTTGAAATTCTTTCAAAGAATGGGCTGGTGATTACAGATAATAGAGATGAGTATGGAGCCACTTTTTTCTTGACTCCTCTCATGGAAAAGAATTATTCTGCTTTTCAAGAGATATTGTCAAAAATTAGTGTAAGTAGGTGACCGTTGATGTCCTGACAAACATAGTCTGTAAAATGAATCACTTCATTTTAAGCCTGAAATAGGATATATCTTTCCACTGATTTTCTCCCGAGTTGCATCTCAGTGGCGGACAAAATTATTTGCGATGATGTTTTCCAGCAGACTGGGCGATCAAATAACTAATAGAATGTCCAAGAAGAATTATTGGAAAGTTTTCCAGTTTAAAGATGTTCTGAAAAATATCTGCAGTCCATATAAACGAGTATGTTAAAGTAAACCTCATAACATGAATTTTGACCTAGGGAACCTAGCAACATCGGTCGGGATTGGAGGTGGATTGGGTTTCCTTGTCGGATATGCTGTTAAAAAAATTTTCAAGATTATTCTTGTTTTAGCCGGACTCTCTATTGCGACTTTGTCATATTTGCAATTTCAAGGCATTGTTGCGGTAAATTGGGATAAGTTAGATAGCGCCGCTAGGGGGACACTGACAGGTTTCAATGCAACATCACAATTTCCCGCGGTTGCTCCTGCATTGGGGGAGCAAATACTTACAGCTATGTCCAATTCCGGTATCCCCCTGACTGGGGGGTTGGCAGCAGGGTTTGCGTTCGGTTTTAGCCGAGGTTAATGCCTGCAATCGATCCTAAGGTTTTACTCTGACAACTTATCAAAGGTTCAGGATTCTAGTTGAACTTGGAATTACAAGGGCAACTATACCCATTATGTAACAATTATAACTTTATGTCTAGACAATACCCATTATGAATAAAGAAACAAAGACTTCCACAGTATTCCCAGGAGAACAAGTGGCTGAGATTGAAGAATTTGAAGCCGGAAAGAACACATTCGTCTCCGGCGGCGCGATAAGGTCTAGTGTGATGGGGAATAAGCAATATGATTTGAAGCGCCGAATTGTGAGAATAGATCAGAAGAAATCACTTATCATGCCCAAAATCGGGGACGTAGTGGTTGGATATATTGAAATGCTCTTTGGACCAATGATCTCTGTGAAGCTACTTTACCTTAACGGCAAAGTGTTCTCTGCCGGATTTTCTGCAATTGCATCAACTAGGTTGAATGGTAGAGGATGGAATCGAGACAGGGGAGAAAGAAGAGGGAAAATTACTTTTCGAGTAGGAGACATAATCCGTGGCAGAGTTATAAGTCTGCTAAATTCGACGATTCACATTACGATAGAAGATAAAGAATATGGCGTGTTATACACTCTATGCAACCTGTGTGGTGGAGATACCGTACGGGTAAATAGCGCCGTTAAATGTATCGAATGTGGTAGTTACGAAGAAAGAAAGCTTACCAATGATTATGGAAAAGAAGCATTTAGAGCGGCAAAGTCTATTCAGAATTAGATGTCCGATAAACTCACTTTTTCACCTGATGGCGACGATTCGTTTGGCGGATGATTTATTGGATAGATGGATCGAAAATTTTTCGAAATTACCTCTTCTTAAGGTAAACATTTCTCATTTCTTCAAGCCAACGATTCTTGGATTTGTAAATTTGTTTGCGAGTACGTTTTTTGCACTCTGACAATGCATAAGAACACAGTATCGGAAAACATACAGAAGAATCGCCATAAACAATAACATTTCCTTCATGAGATGTTCTGATCTTTCCCCAGCTTTTACCTTCTTGTAGCGTGGCGCCAGATAAACCCCCAGTATCAGATCTTGCATCAGTAATCTGTATTATGTAATCCTGTCCACCTTCTTTCATTTTTAGAATTTGATAAAGTGCGGGACCCGTCTGTTGAAAGAAATTTTTTGGCACTCCGCCTCCTAATTCAATTCCACCAGATATGTTACTTTTCCAGAGTATCGCTGCTGATTCAGCAACGTCAAGTATCACATTGGGGAGTCTATCCTCTCTGCGTTCTAGGAGCAACGGCAACATGTTTAGCCCAATGGATGAATCGCCAACTGCTGGCATGTAAACAGGTACATTATGCTTGAAAGCAGCTACCATGAATGACTTTTCTGGATGAGCAGAATTTTCTAATGCAGCTTTCCCAAGTGCATAAGAGATGTCTGATGTTGAAGGAGAAATTGGCAATTCCCTCTGTTGATTTCTAAGGTCTCTTTGCACTATAATATCCTGCGCTTGAAGCGTTCCTACTTCCTTTATGTAAATATCGTAGATTCGTACTATCTGCTTGGAATACAATACGTCATCGTCTACTTGGAAATGACCTTGTCTAACGGGAAGATCATAGGCAAAATGAAGATCATGGTAAACATTAGCACCAGTGGTAACGATCCAATCTATAAAACCATATTCAATCATAGTGGAGATAGTCCTTCCCAAACCGATTGGGGTCATTGCACCAGCAAGGGTTAGACAAATTGTAGCATCGTTCTTGATCATTTGTTTGGTGATTTGTGCGGCTTCAGCCAGCCGGCGTGCATTGTAACCTGTCGCACTAAAAAATTTGATCATATCCGAAACTGTCATACGAGGAGAAATAATAGGGGGCTCTATTTTTTTGCCAGTAAAACTATGGACTTTATTCACTCTACATTTCTATTGAAGGTATTAAAAATACTATCCTATCGCCAATCGCATACCAGAATAAACAAGTCCAAAAGTCAACATAGAATAGGAAGGCATCTGCAAACCTGTCCACAGGAAAGTCCTATTCAGAGCAGGCATATTGTTTGCCCATTCCCTTGCGTTCCATGCTGAAACCCGATTAAGGGATTATAAATTACGAAGTAGTCATATATAACCATAGCTGAATCCTTCTTAATATCAAAAAGTCTGCGGATATTGGCTCTGGCCGGATATCGTCATTAATGTTCATCTACAATGTTTCTGTTCTTATCTTCCACTCAAGAATACTTTATGCCCAATGTCGAGGTACAACTAACTGTCATTCTTCCTTAGTTCATCTGTAAGAGCTTTTCGAACTCATCCATACACTGATGTTGCTATCAATTTTTCAAGAAGGTTAAACAGAAAGAAGGGATAAGCAAGACGTAGGATTCAAAATAAATAATAGACGAGATAAATCAAACATTTGTCAAACGAAATGACTATGTTAACTTACGATGCAATGAAATTAGGAAAATGGAATTTGGCGGACCTAGTCCCAAGTTCCACTGCCAAGGAAGTAGGAGGGCTCCTTTCTAACATAGAATCAAAAGTGAGTCGGTTCGAAGGAATGCGTCCCTTTCTGAAACCCGAGATTTCTGTTGATGTTTTCGTTGAAATGATCCATATGATTGAAGAAATATCTGAAGAACTCAGTATCCTTGCTGCCTTCGCTCATTTACAGTATTATGCTGATACGTCATCGAATGACGCGGCTGCTTTTATGACGAGGATTGAAAAATTCTGCTCAGAGATTGGAAATAGGCTGATTTTTTTCGACTTGTGGTTCAAGAAGGATCTCGACAATACTAATGCATTAAGATTAATTGATGGCGCGCCCCGTGACTACAAAGAATACCTTCGCCACAAGAGATTGGCAGCCAAGTATTCCCTGACTGAACCTGAAGAGAAGATAATTAACACGCTTGAAGTGAGTGGGACAGGCGCATTAGTGAAGATTTACGACAGGATGACAAATGGTTTTGACTTCACAATTTCGATGAAAAAAGGCAAGAAGACTTTCAAGAAAACGTTCACCAACAAGGAAAAGCTTCTTTCCATGGTACGAAGTCATGTCGCGAAGGAAAGAGAAAATGCTTACAAGGCTCTGTGGAAGACTTATAAAAAGAACAGTGGAACTCTAGGAGAGATCTATCATAACCTAGTATTAGAATGGTATGACGAAAATGTATCTTTGAGGGGATTTAGATCTCCAATATCCGTAAGAAACCTCTCTAACAATTTAGATGATGGTACGGTGGATGCGCTCCTCTCCGTATGCAAAAGGAATTCTTCTATATTTCAAGAATATTTTATTGAGAAGGCAGATATTCTTGGCATAAAGCAACTCAGAAGATATGATCTTTACGCTCCGATTTCGTCAAAATCTTCGAATGTGCAAAAATACCGATACGGCAAGGCAGCAGAGCTAGTACTCGAAACGTTTAGGTCCTTTGACCGCAAATTTTTTGAATTTGCTCAGAGACTGTTCACCGACGATCACGTTGATTCCGAAATTAGAAAAGGAAAACTTAGTGGAGCTTTCTGTTATACCGTCTCTCCAAAGAGAACACCTTATGTGCTGCTTAATTTTGACGGAAAAACGAGAGACGTTTCAACCATGGCTCATGAATTCGGACATGCAATACATAGCATGGCTGCTGCTGACAAGCCTATTCTCGTGTCCCACGCACCCCTTCCTTTAGCAGAGACAGCGTCAGTTTTTGCAGAGATGCTGCTGACAGATACATTGCTAAAGAGGTTATCAGGCAAGGAAAGGCGCATTATCCTAGCTGAGCAGATAGATGATATGTATGCCACAGTAATGAGACAGAGTTACTTCACACTTTTTGAAATCGAAGCCCATGATGCTATAGTCAAAGAGAATGCTACGATAGATACTGTAGCCGAAAGATATCTGAACAATATTACGCATCAATTTGGAAACTCAGTTGCTGTTTCTCCTGACTTTAAATGGGAATGGCTCTACATTCCTCATTTTTATCACACACCTTTTTACTGCTATGCATACTCATTTGGAAACCTACTTGTCCTATCCCTTTACCAAGAATACATAAAAGAAGGAGATTCATTTGTCCCCAAGTATCTTGAAATACTTCATGCGGGAGGATCACAGAAGCCAGAAGAATTGCTCAGAAGAATAGGAATGGATATTACGAAAGAATCCTTCTGGCAACAGGGATTTGATTTCATAGAAATGAAAGTTAAGGAGTTAAAAGAAACCTGATTTTTTCATTAATGGATTTCTGATCTCATATCATCTTACCTTCACAGCCTATCCAGTTATTAGTCTGCTTGGCGCATCGACTCAAAGTGAATAAGTTTGTGATTGGCCGCGTCACAAAATCAAGAAGGTCTGTCCGCAGTCGCAGACACTTGCGGTTACGGGAGATTATAAACCAGGTGTATCCAAAACTGTAGACAAATCAGTAATGGATATTTGTCTCAGTCACATAAATTAAGTGTTGAGAAACAGTAAGGGATGAATATTCTGGCCAGTCGGTCATTTTTTTTACTAGCAATAATGATCTTACTTTCCACAATATCTTCAATTAATCTGCCAGCTGGTGCTCAAGAGGAATTTAGGCAGCATGAATTTGTCGAGAACGGAAGTCCCCATGTCACTGCTGACTCTAACCTGTCAGTGAAAGTTGTAGCAGAAGGACTTGACCTACCCACAACGATGGCGTTCCTAGGACCAAATGATATTCTCGTCCTGGAAAAGGACAAGGGCACAGTGCAAAGAGTAGTTGACGGGAAGGTGTCGAGTCAGCCACTGTTGGACGTGAGTGTAGCAAATTCCGTCGAGAGATGCATGTGTGGAATTGCTGTGTCAAAACAATCTTCCACCACCTACGTTTTCCTCTATTATACTGAAATAAATGGAGCGGACGGTGATGATAGACAAGGTAAACAACCAGCAGGAAATCGGCTCTACAGATATGAACTGGTCAACAATAAGCTCGTAAACCCAAAGTTGTTACTGGATTTGCCCGCATATCCCGGACCTCGTCATAATGGTGGGGCTATCATAATTGGTCCCGACAACAATCTGTACATCCCGGTAGGTGACGTAGACGGATCATTTAAAAAAACTGATTCTGAAACCGAAACACAAAACTATAATTCTGGGGGAGAACCAGACGGAAGAAGCGGTATATTGAGAGTAACACAAGATGGTCAGCCGGTCGGGGAAGGAATATTAGGTAATGAAATGCCTTTACGTCTTTACTATGCTTATGGAATAAGGAACAGCTTCGGCATAGGATTCGACCCTGTGACAGGTAAGTTATGGGATTCAGAAAATGGTCCTGGAGACAGTGACGAGATTAATCTGGTGGAGCCAGGCTTTAACAGCGGCTGGCAGGAGGTACAGGGATTAAGTTCCATGGAAAATGGCTTTGATCCAACGACCCTGGTAGATTTCGGTGGAAAAGGAAAATATCGTGAACCTGAATTAGTCTGGCAAAATACCGTAGGTCCTACTTCAGTTGCATTTCTAAATTCTGACAAGTATGGCTCAAATTATCAGAACGATATGTTTGTAGGTGACGTTCATAACGGGAGAATATATCACTTTGACCTCACCCAAGATAGAACACATATTATGCTCAATGGACCACTGGCAAGCAAATTGATAAAGAATCCCAGAATGGAGGGGCTTGACCAAATAATATTTGGAGAGGGCTTTGGTGGTATTACGGACATCAAAGTAGGGCCCGATGGATATCTACACGTTGTTTCGATAGGACTGGGTAAGATATTTAAAATAATACCATCAATTTCTGACAGTTCCAGTGCATCTTCAAGCAAACAAAGTTATAATAATAGTAGTGGAAAATATCCAATTGAAAATTCAGCAGGAGAGGTGAAGACAGGTTCTTCAATTGAGAATAAGGAATCAACCAATGTACCAACAACGAGTAACGTCCCAGAATCGAAGGTGCCAGGAAATCCATTTGGATAACGTCAAATCCCTCTATAAGCACCATAGCTGTCACACAAACAAAGGCAATTCGATTTTTGCTTGTAGCGTTTAGATACTTTGAGAGGGACCATTGTCAACATAATGCAACCGTATGAAAATATGCAATCATGGTTACTTTCGATTTTTCACTTATTTTTCGGGACCGAGAATAAAAATTAATTTAGATTTTTATCCAGTTAATAAGAATGAAACTCATTCTTGTGACTCTTCAGTTCCTTAAAGGTAGCAAACATCTTGCTACATTTGTCACATTTCCATCGGCTTAAGCTTGCCTGGCTGTATGTAGAATAAGATGTGTTCTTGCTCTCGAACATCTTTGTCCTAAAGTTGTAGCTAATTTCGTTAAAGCACCTATTACTCCTTGTCTTGTTGGATATTTGCACATTATTCGTCGGTCTGTTTAGCTATTAAAACTAGTTGCTACTTCTTTCAATTAGTTTATTCAGTAAGCAGATGGACTTAAAAGTACTGTAGATTCTTTGTAACATTAGTTCCCTAGGAATTTGTTATTTGTTTCTGCTTTATTCGTCATTGACATACAGTTTTGCTTCCTTCGAAGTTCAATGTCAATTCTAAACGCAATGTATGTAAGTATTTTTTTGGAGAAAGTGATTAAATAAGAACAAAAACATGAATGTTTCTCACGAATACCGGCTCACTAGTTATTATTATTTTATCTATCTGGAACCAACTAACCAATCAATCAATCAATCAATACATGTCAAGATGAACCATTTCCATTATCAGTGAAAGCGTGTATTGAAACAGGAAACAAGACGTAGTTGGTCAACAGTAGATTCTAAATCTTACAGTCTCGTACAAACTCTTAAAGAAGACCACTCCCAAAATGATCATGTGAGACGCTACTGTAAGGTTTGTCGGGAGGCGCTAAAGTCCGATGCCAAGTACTTCGTATGCGAAAAGTGTCATAGAGAATTAATTCTTGCTGAGGATGACAGAAATTACATTGAGCATTCACGTTTACACTATTGATCTAATTATATCACATTAGCTACGATACTTGACATCGGTAGGATGTCATATCGTTATTGACTATTTATGGGCCCTTTGTCAATTGTCCTAAATTGAGAGAGACTTTAAGGGGATTGGACATTGCCAGCGTCTTGCCCAAGTTCGTAAAAGTGGTCACAGCCGTAATATTCTGAACTGTTGAATTCAGTAAGTTGGTTAAAAGTTGCTGGGTACCTGTCTTGTTGACTGTAAATCCAGATGGAAACGATGAGGTCTTCAATAATGTTCCATTTGGTGAATATACCTTCATAACAGCATTGATCTTCTGACCTACCATCGAAGAGTTGGATACAGAGTAATTAGCTACAACTTTAACTTGATGACTGCCGCTTCCAGAGAGGGAAGTAAAATGGGCATTATTCACAGATATAACTATCTCCTGTCCATGGTTCGCATACAGGAGCCCTTGGCTACCTACCAAAACCAAGCCACCAATCATTAGAAGTGATATCGCAATTTTGTAATATCCATTCATGCCAAATTATTCTCCATAAATACGCATGCCATTTGACTTGATATATCCGAATTATCCTTATTTATGCGTATTAGATTCGATTCTCAAATTTTCTATAACCAATAGAATTATTTTCTACTCAGGATCACTTATAGTCATCAATGATGCATGGGACTAAATCGCCAATTGAACTTGATTTTGTAAAACGGAAAGGATTAGTTCCCGTGATAGTTCAAGATCTAAAGACAAAGGATGTTCTGATGCTCGCCTATGCAAATAAAGAAGCTCTCAATAATACGATTGAGACAGGCAAAGCCTGGTTCTGGAGTACTTCGAATAATAGATTGTGGATGAAAGGAGAGGAGTCCGGAAATATCCAGCTAGTTAGAGAGATACTTGTAGATTGTGATTCAGACGCACTTATTTATCTGGTTGACTCCAGCAATCCTGCTTGTCACACGGGGAAACGATCCTGCTTTCACAACAAGTTGGCAGTATGAGATTTCCTGATTTTCAGCTACAAATTTTGCAATAATTATGAGTTTATAAATGTAAGTAGATATTTTCACTCAAGATTGTTATTCAGTAGTATACATATTTTGACTTCTAAAAGTTAAGTATTACTTAATTTCCTATTAGAGACTCTTATTTATCACGACACAAGAATGTTGATCGTTAACTATGGGAGTAATCCAATCTTTAAAGTGCAGAGAATGTTCTGCAGAGTACGAACCACAATTTAGATACATATGTGAAGAGTGTTTTGGGCCTCTTGATGTTATATACAATTTTCCTTCTGATTTGAATAAGGAAGTTTTTTCATCTAGGCAGGAGAAGTCGTATTGGCGTTATTTCGAACTCTTGCCTATTTCTAACAAGAATAACATCATCAATCTTCATGCAGGCTTTACACCTCTGCAAGAGGCAGACGAACTTGGCAAGCAAATTGGCGGACTGAAGAGTTTATTCATCAAAAATGACTCAGTCAATCCAACATTTTCATTTAAGGATAGACCAGCAGGTGTGGCTGTTTCTAGGGCAAAAGAAACTAAATTAAGAGCAGTAGGATGTGCATCCACCGGCAATCTAGCTTCTGCAACTGCTGCTCACGCTGCAAAGGCTCGTTTGCCTTGCTATATTTTTGCTCCCTCTGATATTGAGAGCCCTAAGATATCACAAGCTCTAGCATATGGTGCGGAGTTTGTTGCAGTACAAGGAACTTATGATGACGCGAACAGGGTAGCCTCAATAATTGGGGATTCAAAGGGTATCGGAATTGTAAATATTAATATGCGGCCATACTACGTCGAAGGTTCAAAAACACTTGCTTTCGAAGTGGCAGAACAACTCAACTGGCAAGTTCCGGATCATTTGATAATCCCCGTAGGAAGCGGAGCTATGTTAAATGCTATCTGTAAGGGATTTGAGGAGCTACATGAATTTGGTTTTGTAGAGGACATCTCTAACTTGCGCATTACTGCGGCACAACCTCATGGCTGTGCTCCAATAGTTAATGCTTTTAAAAGACACGATACTGATATTGTGCCTATTGAAAGACCAGAGACAATAGCTAAAAGTTTAGCGATAGGCGATCCAGGGGATGGTATGTATGTATTGAGAAGATTGAAGCAGTACAGGGGTGTAGCTGAAGAAGCCACAGATGCTGAAATAGTAGATGGAATTTTGATGCTTGCTAGAACGGAGGGGATCTTTACGGAGCCAGCAGGCGGTGTTTCAGTGGCCGTACTTAAAAAGTTAGTCGAAGATGGGACCATAGAACGAGATGAAAAAGTAGTTTGCTACGTTACCGGCAACGGATTAAAGAGTCCAGAAGCAATAGCAGACAAACTCCCGAAGCTCAATGTCGTAAAACCAGACATTCAGTTGGTCTCGGCAATGATTACATAGTTATTGATATACATCATATGTGGTGACAGAGATTGGCAAAAATTGAATTTGTAATTCCTTCAGTACTGACAAAAGGCGCTGGAGAGAAAAAGATCCCGCTGGAAGCAACAAATCTTGAAGATGCCTTCACAAAGATTTCGGACCAAATGGGTGAAGATTTTAAGCGAAGAGTATTAGATTTAAACGGAAAACCTCGATCTCTAATTAACATCTACATCAATGGGAAGAATATGCGATTTAGCAGTGATGGTATGGCTACCGTTCTTCACGAAAATGATTCAATCTACATTCTTCCAGCAGTAGCCGGCGGTTCAGAACTCAAAACTGAAGATTTACAGCGATATTCGAGGCAAATAATGCTCGACGAAATCGGATTTGTTGGAATGGAAAAAATTCGGAAGGCAAGGGTCTGCGTAGTCGGTGTTGGAGGAATTGGTAATCCGGTCGTCACTCAACTTACCGCAATGGGTGTTGGAACAATAAAGATTGTTGACAGAGATGTAGTCGAGATTTCTAATCTTCACCGTCAGCATCTCTATACTGAGGACGATATAGGGCGAGTAAAGGTGGAGGCAGCTCGAGAACGATTAAGACAGATTAATCCAAGCGTAGAGATTGAGGCACTTCCTATCTCAGTTACTAGATATAATGCTGAGAAAATTATTGATGGTTTCGATATCGTTGTGGATGCACTTGACAGTATTGATGCACGTTATGCATTAAATGATGCTTGTATTAAGCTAAATATTCCGCTGATTTACGCTGGTGCTCTAGGGATGTTGGGATCGGTCTGTACCATAATACCAAATGAATCTGCATGCTTGAGGTGTATGTTCCCAGCATTGGCAGAAGATGATATGCCAACATGCAGTACGGAAGGTGTACATCCATCCATATTGTACTTGGTTGGAGGCATTCAGGTCTCTGAAGTGGTAAAGATCATTACGGGAGAAAATCCGACACTTGTCAATAAGTTGCTGTATGTTGATTTGAATGATCTCTGCTTGGAAAAAATTCAGATGTACCGACACGATGAATGCCCGTCTTGTGGATCAAAAAGAAAATTGGAAGATTCTGTTCTGCGTCAACAGCTTTTGATTGAAGAACTGTGTGGTAGAGACAGAGGCAAGAGAACATACACAGTTACTCCATCTGAGGTGTCATCTCCTCTCAGCCTGTTGGGTGTCGAAAGAAATGCAGAACAGCTAGGGTATAAAGTAAAAACTCGGGGCAAACTTGGTTTGACGGCCATAAGTAATGGGTCAGAACGAGAACAGTTATCTGTAAGCTTTATGACAAGTGGTGCTGCTACAATAGTTGGGGCAAAAGATCAACAAGATGCACTCTCTATTTACAAAAGATTTGTAAACGGATCGAACATATAACGAAGAATTAAGAAGTTGATAGCGCTCTTCCTGTCCCTATTCCTCTTCAAGGATAAATTTTTTCTTATATTTATTAATGAATGGAATTATCTTGTTCATAATTAGATCGTCATAGTTTTTTTCATCCGCATCAAGAGTCAAAAGTAAATAGTAATCTTGATTTATAGGGATGGTTACTCTACTAATCTTCTCATATCTCCCAAAGGCATAATTTAACATTCCAATCTTTGTCTGAAATTTTAATCTCGTCTTGTATCTTTTTACGGCATTAGCCGCATATTCTTCATTTTCTTCCTCAGTCATGAATGGAGTTAGATTATCACGATATTCGACATTGAGCAAGACCCCGTACTTGTTTGCTATACCAATCCATCTAATAGATTTCTCAAAACGAAGTAGTTGTTCACTGAAAGAGTAAAGAAACTCATAATCTATGGGCATTTACCGTCACTCTCAATTTGTTGTAGGTAGTAATAAAAGGTATATCTAGTTTACATTATGGACGTGCATCCATTTTGTGTGATATAACAACTATGGAATGCAAGATCTGTGAGGAAAATAACTGTAAGTGAAAAAGAATTAAATGAAAATCGTGTATTTTTGTTATCATTGGTGTTATCAATGAAGTAAAATCTAAAAGTTTTTCCCTCAAACCCCTAACAGGGAATGCATTCATTTAAGGAACAGTTTTATTTTTACTCCACGTCAATCTGTCATTCACTAAAGAACCTTGACTGTTTCCATATGCCAGAGTGAACTCAAAGGTGGGGTTTTGAGTAGAGTATAATCACATACTATCAATTACCTCGAAATGATAATCCAAAACTTTTACCAACCGATCATTTTCAGGTTTATACTCCTTGATTACCTCCTTCATGAAAGAATCAGCCACTATTGTGATATTTTTGAATTTATTAAACACAAGAAAATTCTCAAGTGATTCTATGAATGTCGGAAAGTCACCTACTTTATGTATGAATAGTTTATCTTGGGACACTACATTATGAGCGGCGGGAAAAATGTCCGAAACTTCCGCTGGTACTATCCCAATATATGGATTGTATGTACATATCTGATCGTCGGGAAATTTCTTTGAGAGTTTCAGGAAGGCTTGCGAAGTATAGAAAGGGGAAACCTGCCCCTCTGGAAATAATATGAGGTCTCCTTTTTTCCGGGTTTTGAATTGAGTTATCATTTTTCTAAATCTGAGAGCTTCGGGTCTATATTGGTCTTGAGGTCCAGTAAAAAAAATTGCCTTCTTTTTGAAAAGAGCTGTTCCTACATTTAGAAACTCATACCTTGAGAAATTCATAACCGCCTCTGTCAGCTTTGGATGGGCTCGTGCCTTTTGAGTAACATACTCCCACAATCTCCCATCCCTTATCGCCTGTTTTACTGCCAAGACCTCAGCTCTTAATACATAGAGATTATGTTTTGCCAGTTCATCTATCCTCTTATCCCAAGGTGTTCCCAGGAGCTCTGTTGGCGTATAGGAGGTACAGACAGGACACTGACATGAAAAGTAAGATAAATCTTCTAATCGAGAAGTGCCATTTTGGTGCATGTACCTGTTGTCCCTAGCGTATAATACATAAGATGCCGAGTCAAAGGTGTCACATCCCAATGCTACTGCCAATGGTATTGTGAGGGGATGACCTGCCCCAAAAAGATGTATCGGCTTGGAAGGTATCGTTCTCTTGACTGTTGCTATAATGTCTGCCAGAATTGCAAATTCATATGCTTGCATTAATTGAACAGGACTCCCAAGGGCGAACATTTGAAAGTGCATTTTGTCAAGCAAATCCGCAGACTTTTTGACCAAGTCAAGGTGCTCTGCACCCTGCACAGGTCCGACCCAAATTGCTCCTCTAGGATTGTCAGGATCTCCAATCATGTCTATGGTCTGTTGCGTATTCTCGATTGTTTCTTCAACATATCTATTTGCTAAACTATGTTCAAGGCCATACCCTGTTGGTTTGTCTAAAGGGACACAAATATCGCTACGAATATCTCTCTCAAATTCAGCTATATCTGTAGGCTTAACATCGATCGAACCATACTCAAGCACTTGGTACCCACCGGAATCTGTCATAACAATACCATCAAAATCAATTATCTTGTGGATCCCTTTTTCTACTGCTTCTTTACCATAATGGCCAAGTGCAATATACGCATTTGTTATCACCGCGTCAAAACCAAGGCTCTTGATGAACTGGGGGCTGATAGACTGTTTTATAGGATGGATTACGGGTATGAAGGCTGGAGTTTCGATCACTCCACTTGGGGTGGATAGCTTTCCAATACGTCCGGCTAGATCAGAATATCTTATCTCAAATGACAAATTTGATAGTTAGAACTCCACTCAGATCCAAAGATACAAGCAAACATAACACGTGGGTAGTGAGTAGGCACTAATTAATTCTTAATGTACGCTACAGGCTTCCGTTTCATTAATCATGCTTTAGTGGACACCAATAGATAACAAAGGGAGGATTGAAAAAGGTAGATGATTATTTCTTCGAATCTCTCATGAACTCGTCATAAACGGCCTTTACCCTGTCCGCAGCAAGACCGGCCCCTTCCTCTACACCAGCTTGGGTAACCTTTATTTTTTCCATAACTATTATAGCTCCTACGTCATCTCTAACTCTGACCAAGCCGGGGAAAACTCTTGCCAGCCTTTCAGCAAGGCCTTTTAAATCGAAGGGTTTTTCGAGTAACTTTACTTCTTTTACAAATGCCCCATTGATAATTAGTTTTAATATCCCTTGACCTTCAACATTGTCTAAAACTAGATCAAGTTTTTCATCAATGGCAGACATGATACCATTATAATTTTTTTTGTCCGATGTCTCGACAGAGACTTTTTTCCCAACAAATTGAATCATTTCTTCATTAAATTTTCGATTAGTTAAAGCTGACATTCTCTTTCACGGAAGATACCGCAGGTCTATATATATGAGTTTCAATAGCGGATGTCCGGATCCAAGCCAATTAGCCGCATTTAGCCCTTGCATCATAATTAGCCACCAAGATAATATTTGAAAAGAAATATTGTTTTGAATAGTACAATATGCTAATTGGATGTACGTCATCGCCTTATTGCTAGTATTTTAGGTATCAATTCCCATTACTAGGATATTTACCTCGTATGGAATTATTCCTTTTTCTTGGGAAAAGTGTGTAATTCACTACTATAACATCTAAAACACGAGGCAGGTTCATTTTCAGACACATAACAGATGTAGAGACACAGGGCACATTGCATCCTAGAGATCTTCCCAGTCGATTCAACAGAATCTTTGTTATGCTTCAATACGTTTCTTGATACAAGATTTTCTACGGAAGAATTGAGAAGGACCAAGATTTGATCCACATCAGCATTTCGATATCTTAGGTACGTGTCTATCATTGTCTGCGGCAACGAATTTAGCTCAAATGTAGATATTGCCTTGTTTTGGTTTCTAAATAGATGATCCCGTAGATACCATTCAAACTCTTTTAATTCAGTCTGACTCAATGATATACCTTAGTCGATAATGAAGTTAGATAAAAACTATGGATATGGAATAGTAGCTGATAATCTGCCGTATTCAACTCAATTAGACGGAGACCATCATAGGAATTTAACTAAATAATATGTACCCGTGAATTCAGAGACTATACGTATATCGGTCCAACAAAATGATAATAATCCTTTCCATTCTACCTAAATGACATGCAATTCTGTCTTGAGGTATGGGGAACTTCTTATGGAGATATAAGAGACACTTGCATTTTGGCAGAAGATCTAGTTTATTATGGATTCTATTATGGAGAATCTCTAGCTGAAATTGATATGGATTGTTGGACAATCATATCTAACTTATCTGCAATAACCAGTAAAATAAGATTAGGACCAGTGATAACCTATCTATTTCCAAAATATAGAAACATTGCTCTTCTTGCAAAACAGGCTGTGACTTTTCAGGACATGTCGGGGGGAAGGCTTGCATTTAGAACAGGCGCTGGTGCGACTTTGCAATATGCATCTCAGTGGTGGTATCCATTTGGCATTGATTATCCTACAATTAAGGAACGGCTTGATATTCTTGATGAAGGACTTCAGGTTCTTCAAAAATTCTGGAACAGTCCTTCAGTTTTCTTTGCCGGCGATTATTTTAAAGTCAATGGTGGTACTCTGACAAAGACCAATACGCCAATTCCAATCACCATCTCCGCAAAGAGTGAAAAAATGATGGCTATCGCCGCAAAATACGCGAATGTCTGGGAAGCCTCTTATATCTCGCCTGATAAGTTCAAACTCCTATTTGAGAAATTCATGGAGATTTCCGATATTGTCGTGAGAAGAAGCAATAAAATAACAAGCTCTATCGAACTAGATGTTATAATAGCCGAGTCTGATTCGGAGCTGGCCTATAAGGAAAAATTATTTATGATGGATAGAGGACCCAGTATTTACAACCAGATTTTGCAAAATGGGTTGGTAGGTACACCGGACAGAGTAAGAGAAAGAATTAAGGAATATGTAGACGCAGGGGTAGAACAATTCTTTCTTGCTTTTCATGATCCATTCAATCATCATGACCTTGAATTATTTATGGATACGGTAAAATGATATGTTGTAAGCCATGGTCTGGATTTTGGGAAAGATGGATTCATTGAACACATCACATCCTATGAAATACAAATAGGTCAAGTGTATAATAGGGCAAAGTATTAGATAGAAAGGAGGCCTTACTAAAGGATAGAATAACGAGGTAAAGAATCACAATTCAGTTGGTTACAATTTTTACAACGCTATAGAGAAATTAGGGCGACAACTTTTAACAAACGTGTCAGAAAAAGAAAAACAATCTTCGTTACACACCTTCTTAAGGTACAAGGACCTTGAAGATATGCTCAAGGTAATCCTGTTTTCAGCACAATCTCCTCTGGGTCTAGTCCCTATGCTGTATCACTTAGAACTCAAGCAAAGGCAAATTCTATTCATTCAAACTGGCACTATTGGTGGCGTAACAATTCATTATATAGTAGAAAAAGAAAAGCCAAGCAAGAAATTTATTGAATTAAATAGGTTAACAGGACAATATAGCTTTGCAGAAAGTCTGGGTTCTGATACTCAGTCATTATACATTCCAGTACTGGAGCTAGAAGATGCTTCCCTCAAATTTCCTACATAAAAGTAAGACACGACGTATGTACAAGTAAGGTTAGTAAACATCCTTTATTCCCTCACGTTTTGATTCATCTCTCTATCTAACTACTCCAAATATATTGATTCACTTCTTTCACTGAATTCACATTGTCGAAAGAATAATACGAAATTATTTTATGCTATAAGTGATGAATAGCGGTTTGTAATGCTGTCTGTCGACTTCTGGAACTTTATTTATCCTTTGTCGAAGAGTTTTTGGTTTTGTCATTTTTTGAACATTCTCTAACAGTTCAATATTTGCATGACAAGAGTAACAATAATAGCATTTGATGCAGGTGTGGGCCGTTCTTATATCGCAACTGATACAGTGTCTGTAGATCGAAGGATTACCAGACGAAAGAAATTCATGCACCAATAAGATAGAAATTAGAAGCAAATAACTATTGAAACACTATGGGGGGAGGGGGGATTTAAATCCTTAAGTCAGCAGTAACAATGCAAGTGATATCCTCTTGGGAACAAGCGCAGCTGACAACATCAAAGGTTAGAATGGTGGATATGAAATTCAAGCGAGAGGCGATGTCGATATAGTTCATGGGGGATAAGGGAGACGACTCCGTTCAAGCTGGCTTTGGCAATGACAACATCCATGCAGATGACGGAGTCGAAGCGGTATTCGCAGGACCAAATGATGATTAAGAGAACGATGGTAATGGGAACGATGAACTATACTTACAGGATGAAGACGACGCGCTAGAGGGCGGACCGGGAGCTGACTTCTTCGATTGTGGACCTGGATTTGATACAGTAGTTGAGTTTAGTCTCAACGAAGGTGACATCACAAACGACAACTACGAGGATGTAAGAACCAACTTATACTTTCCTTTTACTTTTTCTAATTATTAGAAACAACTCGATTCATAACCTATATCGGGATAGTTGGAAACTTCAAATGCACATCCTGAAGGAAAAAATTTTCTAATCCAAAATAAAAAAAAGTACTCGGGCAAGTACAGTTCATTAGCTTACAGAAAAAAAAGGATATTATTACTTCTCTGTGTTTATTGTATCATCTGACACTGGATCAGCATTTGTCTCATTCGTGTCTATATCTCGCTTAAGTAATTTTTCGATTATCATAGAAGATACTTGTGTCTTATTGCCTGTCATAGTAGTTTCGTTATTCGCAATTGTTCCATTATCCGAAGCAGTTGGAGACGATGGTGCTGACTGATTTGCGGTACTTGATGGTATTGCAGCAGATGAACCTACACCATTTATTTCAATAGAGTTTATAATCTCTTTTGCTAGTGGCAAATAATGGGCAAATTTGTCTTTTTCAGCTGTGAATTCCACAATAAACGCTTTCCCATTTTGAGAAGTCCATTCTTGTAAAGTCGTGATAATATCTGACTGGTTAGCAAGATTGGGATGATCAAAAACCCGCTGATAAGTAGCACCGCCTGCAATGGAATTGTTTGCCAGTACTTTACTAAGACCACTCGAAGAAAGATTTTCAACCTTTAACAAGACATAATCTCTGAATTTATCTGATGAACCGTCGAGTGGAGAAAGAAGGTTGGCTATAACTCCCTCGCCAAAAGCTTTCATAGCTCTACCATATTCTACCTTCTCCCAATCACTAGGATATTCTATTTTCAATCCAATTCCTGGAAATTCATATAACAACTTGCCATTTGTCGTTACATTCCCGCTTTCCTTAATTGGTGTTGACGAATTGTCATCAACGGAGTGGGTACTTGGACTGGAAGTTGTAGAGTTTTCTGCGACAAATTGGTAACTGGCCAAAGCACTATTCAGGTTATTATTATCTGAATAAAGCCATAATATAGTGAATGACGCTATACCGAAGAACGCTAGAAACAATCCAAATGAAATGATTCTATTCATTGTGTTCACCTGATGCCAAAGTTATTATTGTAAGTACTGATACACACATGCTAACCCATTGTTCAAAAAATAATGATTAGAAAGAATCTACCTGACGTTGATCACTCAGTAAACTAATCTATATAATTTAGGATCTAACCTCAAAAATAGAGTTTCTTGTATTAGATAGGGTCATCAGAATATCAGCTATAGATCTCGCCCAAATAAGGAAATGATAGATGCTTCGATAAGATCTCCTCTATTAATTCCATTGCGTAACATTAAATGGCATAGGTAAGCTGGGTAACCCGTTCATCGGACCACAAGTTAGTCAAAAATAGCCATGAGAATGAAAACTAAGGCGTCGTGAACGGAGGGATGAAATCGGTAGCCTGTTGTGTTTGGTTATTCGAAGAAGTAGGTTGAGTAATTTGTGTCTTCTTATTCTTTACTGCATCCACTCCATCATCTTGGCTTCGAACCACGTCATTTTGGTCTTGTCCTTCCGCTGCGGTTGATAGTTCTTTACTTGTATTCTTGTGCTGCGAATAAGAATAAACAGGTCCACTTGATTTAGCGCTATTGTTGTCTTGCTGAGTTGACGTGGTATTTGTAGTGTCTGGAGGCATCCCTGTTACTCCAGTTACATTAATGCCAAACCACTTAGTTAACTCTGTCCCGTTTCCAGGACACATTGCTCTAGAAGTAATCTTATTCTGTCCTTCCTTTAGACTAGTGTAATTGGGCCCCAGAGTAAACTTCCACTGGGAATAATCGCTAGATCCCTTCGGTCCTGTGGGAATTGATGCCTGATACGGTTTGACGTCGTTAACAATTACAGCAACTTGACAATTAGTAGAATTATTGTCAGATGAGGTACCAGTAATTGTTAAATTTCCTGATAATGACACTTTGTCCCCATCAGTTAGTGATGTAATCTTAACGGTGGGGGCAGGGGGTGGAGGTGTTTGTTCATGCGAGACAGCCAAATTAGTCAAAACTAAGAACGTAATCGCCAGGACAATCAACAATGGGAACTTGTATAAACCATTTGAACTTTTCATATGAGCTATTCCACACGATGTTATAACTGGCATCGAGTTGGAAATAGTTTAGTTTTGATTAAAAAAGCATAGACAAGAATAGCTCAAGATCATATCTATAACCAGTTTATCTCCAACCGATAAATAGTTCGAAATTAACCCTATACCGTGGATATTATCTCCGACTTGTTATTCAATGTTTTTTTATTAGCAAGGCCAAGTGCAACAACTCCGATTCATGTAGGGAATCTCGTTTTCTTATGATAAATTGATTGCCTTAGTAACGGTTCAACCACATACTACGTTCAGACGCATCAATAATTCTTTTAAGTGACTTGATTATTAGTTTACAATATACTAGTGAATACTTTCTATGAACTGGAATCTTAACGAATTTACAAAAAATGCTTTTGCAAAATTAGTAAAGGAATTTGAGGAAAATACTGACGACGTCGTTAAGATTACTAAAGCCTTCAGTACAGCCGCGGACTTTCATTCAGGTCAGTCAAGAGACGGAAGCAAAGAACCGTACATAAATCATCCGCTGAAAGTCGCTCTCATTTTGTCCGACGAGCTTAAAGTTCGGGATGTGGACATGATATGCGCCGCACTACTTCATGACATTCTACAAAAGGGTAACAATTCCGATACGGATAAGCTTGATCAAATAAAGAGAAATTTTGGTGAGAATGTGTATAATATAGTACAAACTCTGACCGAACACCCCAGTACTAACGACAACCGACAGCAATACTTAGAATCATACTTTCAAAGTATATCTAAAAGTCCAAAGACATTGAGAGTCGTTGAATTAGCAGATCGACTGGACAATGTACGATTCTTTAAAAATGCGGTTAAGAAGGACAAAGCAATACGGTACAAAGAAGAAACTCAGAAGTATGTCGTTCCAATTGCCGAACAAACCGACGAATCTCTTGCATTCAAGCTCTCAGTAGCGCTATACGAGATAAAATAAAATAGCGGATAGCAGGACTAGGAGTTTTTTTGTTCACACAAACCCTCTTTGTTTTTCTTATGGTGGGCCCAATGTTTTGCGCAGCCGAACAACTTATGTTCAGAACATCCACATATAGGACAATTTTTCACAACGTAAGTTTGTCCCTTCTATAATATGAAATTTCGCAGTAACTGCAGAAATCAATATCATTCTGCTATACCTTTGAATATTATCTACACTTTCCTTACATGATTATATATTTTAAAAGTACTCCTAGTTCAATAACTAGGAGTAGATCCTAACTAACTCTTCAATCTCTCATTTTGTCAAAAGAATGATAATAGACTGCGTATCATCACAATCAGACAAAGTTGGCTGAAAACTCGACACGAAACATAAAGACAATAAGGGATATGGAGTCCGTAAAACGTGAGTTTCAAATTCGTTGCAGCCACTACGAACTTGAAATGGAGGTACTTGACAAACAGATCTGTTGCACGATTTGCGGTAAGAATTGGTTCTTTACAGAAGAGAGAGGATACTCGATAAAAAAGAAGGTCTACTTGGCAGAAAAGGATGTTTGACTCTCAAGATAAAGCTTGAATATGTGCAGATTTTTCAACCATCAGTCGGTAAAAGAGGACCAGTTTACGCATGTGGCAAAATTGAATTTGAACTATTTCTGGAGACTGAATTTCGAAGTTGGTCAGAGCAATGAAAGTATTGATTGTGCCCTTACTTTACATGAACAAAAAACAAACATAGACTTTTAAATTATTAACCTGAAGTTAATCAATCAACAATATACGCGGTGCACACCACGTGAAAAAAAGTTACAAAATTGCACTAGTCCAGAT
>JBAWET010000117.1:0-4098 GCA_049591355.1 Nitrososphaeraceae archaeon | reverse complement strand
GATTATTGGTATGGCACTAGTTATAGGACCACTATTTATCGACATCATCGATATCGATGTATAGATTTAAACGCTAAGCCAATCCACAAATTATAGAGCTTTAGTTTGGCAGACTCGATCATATTCTCAAATGTTTAAACACACTGATTGTGGAAATCTATTTTGACTTGTACTTCGCTGAGAACACAGACTATTGTCCTTTGGCTAAGAGTTTTTTCTTGGGGGAGGAAATCTTTTGGAGTTTTCTGGACTGTTCGATACCTATAATTGGTAAATCTGTACTCTCTAAAAGACCTATTTGTGCGAGCACGGAAGCTTGATCCCAGTAAATGTGCTCATGAACAATCCTGTTTCCTTTAAATTTCATCACAACAACATGTGGAATCTCCACATATTTTCCCGTAGGAGCAATTCCTGCAAGCATATACGGAATTTCGGTATCATGTGTAAAGCATAAGATAAGCTCATCAACAACTTGATCTTTTCCAATTGTGCGAGAGATACGCTTTAATTTTGTATCATTGGGCATTTTGCCAACAAATTCAGTCTTATAGAAATTATAAACTTGATCAAAACCAATGCCTCCTGTCATTGTGGGCACATGATGTACAATAGGTTCCTTTACCATGGTCTTCATTGTTGAGTCAACATCATGATCAACAAATTCATGCTTTACATGCCTATCGAATATATTTCCCAGGTTTACCTGTTTTCGCTGATCACGCTTAGTCATCTCACTTTTTCCACACATCAACCTGCTGTATTAAACTTCCTAATTTCTTATCCACAGCGAATTCTAATGTACCCTGTTTAACGTTTTGTTGGTAGGCCACACAGTAAAAAAAGCCAAACAAGAGCGTGCCGATATCAATCTCTGCTATTGATTAAATAGCTAAATCACAACTGAGAGCTACTACTAACGACAATCCTATAAAGACTTTGATTTAATCTCGGTATCTCCTTTATCGCTCATTGATTCAACTATCCCTTCAAATGTCAATCATTAATCTTTATCGTATATTGAATTGGAAAATGGTAATTCTATCCCGTTTTAGCGTCTCTGCCTTGTGAAATACTTCTATTGCCAGCTTTAAAATTACCTGTTTACTCATTATAGTAATATTTATGAATATGCTATCTTCCTTCAATAATGTTTTTTAATATATGGCGATGACAATGAGGGTTTCTTTCTGCTTCATAACATAATAGAGTAATAAAACTTGGATTGGGATTTGTAATGGATTTGGATATTTCACGAAGCGTCTCTAAATGGGCTTGGGCTTTATCACTACGGGACATCTCTTTTCTGTATTCTGATTCGAAATCTTCCCAAGTAATTTCTCGGTTTTTCCATTTCTGAAGTAAATATTGGGATGGCGCTAACGCTGGATACCATAAATCGTAATGTGTTCTTTTTACACGACTAGGATACCTGGCGACCAACAATCTAACCCCATCTGTATCTTTCTTGGCATCACGAATCGATTTTGTCTTAATAATCATTTGGAGTGTTGTTTGCTTTTAATTCAATCCCACGAAATAAGGGTAACTATTAAAGAAAGAAAGCCTAGGAGTGATGAAATCTAATCAGTGATGCGCATGAACAAATTGTCAAATTTGGTCTGTTTATGATCACGCATTTGCGAGCGAAAACTCATCAATAACTAATTTTAGCATATATCTGTGGCAGTAGGGATTATTGTCTTTTTCGTAGCATAGGAGTCTAATTATTTCCCCGTTCTTGCTGCGCTCCCCCAGATCACGTATTGCCTTGAGACTCTTAGTGCTCTTCATTTCCGCTATATATTTGCTTGAAAATTTTTTCCAATCATGAGGAGTCACTTTGCTCTTTTTCCATTCATCGTGTGTGTCAATGCGCGGAGCGAGTTCTGTAATGTGTTCGTCGCAATCAACCCAACCATATCTCTTATTAGCAACTAGGACAACAGTTTCTTCGTCTCTTTTCTTTCGAATGCTTTCGGGGTGATTTTTATTGTAGTCTGATGCACAGCCTACCTTAACTGGCATTATTTTTCCCTCTTTCGTCAATCATAGAACCTCATCTCTTCTATACCTATTTTTCTCAAAACTTTCCATATATACTATGAAGTCCTATCATAATTTGATATTATTCTCTGCCAAGAGGGGGGGGTTGCCGCTTTGCCGGGTCATTGCGTCTAGCAGACAAGCACTGATCAGAATTATTTCCATCTAACAAGGTCTTAGTCAGTTAACGTTAGAGGAGAGACAATAAAAAGAAACCAATATGGCAGGTATGGCCGTGAATTTTGTGTTTCAGCGAGAATGAATATTCTCTCCCGTTGACTCCCCGTTATATGCTCGCAGCGGTGATTTTAAGACTCGATGTCTAAATTATTTAATCAAGTAATATGCACTTGGGCCATCGATGACAATTTTTAGCGGTCTGTAAGCTTTCCCTAATCTTCGGCCTCTAATATGTATGATTAATCGGATTATTATGAAGAAAACATCTTCAGTCAACCAAGTCAGCTTAGATGATATTTTTAGACCTATACGCGAATATAGAGAAAAGATTCACCGCCTTTATCTCGAAAGTATCTCTAGTGCCGAAAATGGCTAATTCATAAAAACTTAGTATCCCAAGCCGTAGAATTTGTTTCACAAGATTTATCCTATTTTGCATAGAAGCGTTAAATATTGTTGTATGTGTAGGGTGTATTCTTTTCTTTGTGGCCTTAATTTCGTTTAACAATTGCTTTTTGTACATCTTGAAGGGTATTAACGGAAGTCACAAGTTACATGATTTAGAAAATGACTCTCCAAACCTATTCCTAGCGAGAAAAAATAGCAGCAAGTCCATCACTTTTAATAACAAGTCAGGCCGGAATTTGTGTTCTGAATTTGGTAATTATGGGCATTATTGGTGCTGTTGGCGTAGCTCTGTTAATTTGCTTTCCGCAACTATATAGTTAGTTGATTATTAATTTTTGTTATTCGGACAGCTTCCTTAAATAATCTTTTGATCATAATAATTACAATGAGTCATGAATCTGAATTGTCAAATACGATGTATGATCTACTGCATGCAATGGGAAAAGACGCTGGCTTCCTTTACGAAACTATTGATACGTACATCAAGGATGCACAGAATGCGAATAAATCTGATTTAGTGGAGACTTGGCAAACCATTAAGAAGGATCGACTTAAGCATTTACATATGTTAAAACAAGCCCTCGAGAAAGAAATTCACGGTTAAAACCATCTTTTTTTTGAAATTTTGCTTTACAATTTTCACAAAGAAAGATGAGGAACAGAGGGAATACCGTTTCCTATGTTTCGAATTAATTGTTCCCTCCAGAAATATTGCCATGATAATTTGTTCTATCTATATTTGGCGTGATGTACTGACTCTAAATTGATCCTACTTGAGGTAATATCTGCGGAGAAAGCGAAATACTTTCGCTGAGTACAACTTGGCTTTACAATTGGCAGCTTCCGGACTGATGTTCTATACACTTGGAACTACATTAAAAACAATAACATGGCATGTAGGGAACTAGTTTTTTGTCAGCCTCGATTAAATGTTCGTATTTCTATTTTCAATCATAAAAGCTTTATCATACATTGAATTGGAAAATGATCACTGTATCCCGTATTAGCGTCTCGGCCTTGTGGAATACTTCTATTATCAGCTTTAAAATCAGCTGTTTCCTCATTATAGTAATATTTTAAAAATACAAATTCCATAGGCGTACTTTTCAGTGATGGATGAATCCTTTTTTTGTCCGTATAGTAAGTTTTATCTGTGCTATCATCAAATCTATCGGGGCTCAAATTATCGACTAACCTAAGTCCATTGTAGGCAATTCTGACACTATCTAACATAATTTGTAACTTTTGTTTTCCATAATACAATCCACGAGAGATTACAAATTGATCAAATATGCTCCATCTGTTGTCTCTCCAATAATGAATAGTACCGCCTGGAACGTTTGGGTCCTGTTCCTGTTCCCTTCCGCCTGAATTTGATGCCTGAATCTCAATTATATTTGGCTCAGAAATTAACTTCCACATACAATTGAATAAGGCAGCACTTTCTTCGAGGTAATATTTTTT
>JBAWET010000116.1:0-1853 GCA_049591355.1 Nitrososphaeraceae archaeon | reverse complement strand
ATAACTACTTCATCGGTCGGAGCTTCTATTATTATTACCACGTCATATTTTCCGAAAGTATAGTATCCCCCAACTAGTTTGCCACCTGCTTTTTCAACTGATGCTTTAAATGAATTGTAACGATCCGGTGAATCCTTAATCTTGCTTATTCCTTGTTCCGTCCATTTAATGAGTAAGATGTAATGTGACATAGATGGTAGTTACACAGACTGGTATTTAACTACATAGAATATAGATCTTTGGAATAGAGAGAGCAAGTTAATTGATTTATTTCCACTCCCACATCTTTATCCTGCTCCCTGTTGGGACTACTTACATTAACTTGGGTTATGTAAAGCGTATACTTACTTTTTATACTGTTTACTTTATAGAATGAGCATGCAAATCCTAGATGAATCCCCTCTTTACTCCGTTCTACCCACCTACCTACTTCTTCATTTCACCGAATAAGATATCTAATATTAAGTAGAGATTCTAATATTAAGTAGAGAATATGTTAAAGTATGGAGAATCACATAATGGAAAGTCAGTGATACCTGTATGTGGTAATGGTTCTTCTAGTTTGATGACCATACCAATCAGGATAGCAAAAAAATACAAACTCTATCACTCTGATATAATATATGAAGAAGGGGGAGACGGCGGCCTGTTCATAAAGAAGGGAAGATCTCCAGCCAGGACCCGTACCTTCATGACAGGCAAAAGGAGAAGCTGCGGTCTAATTATTCCTGCATATTTAGCAAAAAAATATGAATTGAGTAATAGGGATAATCAGGGTGCTTTTTATGTCGTACTTACGGAAGAACAGATGGTATTTTATTAAAAAATTAATACTTTAACTCAAAACAGAATTGCCTCAAAAGTCGAAGGTGTACTCCAGGGAACAGGTTTTATACTATCTATCGCACATATAGCATGAACTAGCGAATCGTCTTCAATCTCTGTACTAGCTGCGTCCTCTTGTCCCTTCGGCCCATAATGAAAAGGAGCAGCTAGTCAGTTTTGTTATAATTACTCTAACCTTGACTCAACTTGGGTTATGAATAAAGCCTCCAATAATAAATAACAATAAACTATTTAAGAAAAGCCAGTTTTTGGCCACCGGTAAAGGAAGAGTTAGCTGTGTTAAAAATGTCAATCCCCTATATCTCATTACGCCATTATCGCCGGACCGTCCAATGTCATTTGCAACCCAAGTCATCATTTCACCATTTTCAGCAGTAATAACTCCCTTTCCGACACCATAAATTATCTTGTCAGACTAGAGAGTATTAGTCCATGTTGCAAAGTTTGTAACATTTCCAACACTTTTTATAATTCCATTTTGGATTGTAGATGGCTCTACCTGAGGACAACCTCCATTAGTACTAGTATCAAGTACTCTCTGACTAACGACCTTAGCAATCTTGGCTTGATAAAGTTGGTTTACTAAGGTTAGATTATTACTGATATCTATTATACCTTACCTGTAATAGTATTACTATTTGTTGATTGCTGGGCATTTACCGTTAACAATTTTGAGATACATAGTGCACATGTATACATTATCATTATTGTTACTAAATGCGAGTATATTATCTTTGTAGCCATTTTCCCTTTAACGTTCCAATTTTGATATTTAGTCCTTTTCTTTGGTGGCTTGCCCGGCTTGCATTCTAGGTTCGATGACAGTCCTCGGATAAATTTGATCATTAATCTTTATTTCAAAAAATGATCAGAAGACATATTCAGTCTTTTCATGATATCAGAAGCGCGTAACAATTGGTTACTTTTCGATAGTTCTCGGCTACTTCATCTTTACTTTAAAGGCGACCATAAGAAGTTTATAAATTAGTATACGAGGCAAACTTATG
>JBAWET010000115.1:0-4153 GCA_049591355.1 Nitrososphaeraceae archaeon | reverse complement strand
GCGAGAGGCATTGTGGATGCAGAAGAGACTGACAAGAAAACCAGAAACAGTGAATCTAGCTAACTTTGAACAATAGTTAATCGACCCACTGTGTTACGGTTCACATAGTTTTCATATCAAACAATTGATGATTGGATCTTACTGGAGGATGCTCAAAAAAGGGTTTGATTTTTTCTGTTATTTTAGCAAAAAATGTGTTCTTCATGCTGTGGTACGAATCCATGTCCTCTTTGGACTTCCACAATGTCAGTGCTATAGCTTCTTGGGCATCGTCTTCACTTTTTATGATTAAATAACCAGTAAGGCCCTTGATATCGTACTGATTTTCAGTAAAGAAGTCTTGGAGAATACGTAAACCTTCTGTCCTTTTTCCCAGTATGAATCGGGCTTTATTATGTTTTACATAGGTTATATCTTGTTGTTCTTTCATAATTATTTGATTTATTCTGGTTTCTTATTTGTTATGATTTTTGAAAAGCAATTGGTGCTATCCTCACCTATTGCTTCACCGGGCAGGTCAATTTTATTGGTCATTATGTATTCTATAAATTCAATCGAAAAGGCTACGTAGCTTCTCAGTCTCTATTGCAGGGGGTACTTGGATTAAGACAGAAACATTTTCCAGTCTGATAAAAATTCAGTTACCTAATTATCCCAATATTTCATCACCGCTTCCAGAATGGAAGTTCTTGGAAAATAATAATTTCCGCACTAAATAATTACTATGATGGACAACTGTAAGCATGAGGATAGATCCTGAATATATGTGTGGTAAACGCCTCCTAAAAAGTAGGTATTGACCATGTGCCGCGTATTTTGCTTGTAGACGATGACGAAGACCATCTCGAGTTGTTCACAATGATTCTAGAAAATGAAGGATATTCTGTGGATGCATATGCTGACCCTGATACGGCTCTGTCAAAATTCAGACTTAACTACTATGATCTAGCATTGTTAGACTACCTTATGCCTCATCTAAATGGTCTAGAATTATACAGAAGAATTAGGGAGATAGATTCAAGAATGAGGGGATTGATACTCACAGCAACTCACGAACAATTGACCGCCGATGAAGATAATCCACAAAGAGAAAAGAACTCAAGGGTTATAAGAAAACCCATCAGCAATGTAGAGTTGCTAATGAAAGGCAATTCTATATTGAACTAGTCCTTCAAACCAATCTACCGCTTAAACTGTTAAGAGAATAAAGTTCTTCTAGAGCAATTACATATTTCGAGTGGTAAACATGAACAAGGAAGTAGTTAGGGAAATGCTTCTAAATATAAACAAGCGGGAATACGAATTCTTAAATCAATAATGCAAGATCCTCCTTTGATAGTTGACCCAGTTGGACCAAACGCCACTGAGGAACTCAGTGAATATGTAGAGGTGGTCATGCGCATTAGTAAAATATCTGAGGTAACTGATACTAAAACTTTGATCTCCTCAAGTGGTTACACTCATTTTAGTACCATTTTGTTATTAATAATAATTAGTGTCTACTCTACCTTATATACTCCTGGCGTTTTTACTTACTATTATGAGGAATGAATTACTATTCGGATTATTGGTAGCTGTGCTAATTTTAGGAATGGTTAGTATAGCTGAGAATGTGGGAGCAAAGAAGAAGCCAACATATAAAGCAGTAATCAAAATTAATGTCAATATACCGTGCGTGGATGAATTTTATGGTAGAGTAAGTGACTCATATTAATCCACTTGTCGGAAAGTTTACCACCAAGAATCCGAAACATACGATAACAAAAATACAGGCAAGCTTCAAATTCGACCCGAAAAAACAAGTACCAAGTGGTTTCTTGCGTGAATATATTATTCTAGAAATTAACGACCAGGAAGTGTTCAGAGACTACAAACCCCCTTTACACAGTTTGATCCAAAGAGGACACAATATACATTTACTCATAACGCAAAACTAAGTCCGGATCTCTGTCAGTAAATAAGATTCAATCCGAGATAATGGCATTGATTAGGAAATATCGTCCCCACACTATTCATATACAGAGGTATCATTTGGTCCTTATGACAATTCTTTTTGAACAATGCAAACAGATTGTTGCATATTCAAAAACTTTTTAAATATGGAACCGAGTCTATCTTCAGAAATTTGAAATATTCGTTAGCTGCATCATACACAACTGTTTCAATTCTGCTCGTCATGCTCGCCATCACTATACATCCGAATCATTACTTGTATGCGCAAACTATAGGCGGGAATATGTCAACAGCATCAGCAACCGTTAATGTAGATTTGAATAAAACGGGAGATAAAATACTTCATCGAGGAATAACTGTGTCAGAAGAATTTCATCATCCGTATCTGAATATTACCCACAGAGCAATTATCTTACCATTCAGAGAAGATCAGGGTACCTACAGGGGTATCTTGAATTTCAGAGCATCTACACCCGTCGAAGTTATTTTGGGACAAAGAGTACCCGTTGATAATGCGACTCTCTCAATGGTTGAGAAAGAATTTGGCGACCTTGAAGAGGGCAATATAACCCATGGGACAGTAAAAGTCTTAGCCGCTGGGGCAGTATTAAAGCCACAATACGGTGATTCGCCACAGTACTATTCGGCATCAATCCCTTTCATAGCTGACTCTATAGTGCTCCGCGCAAACCAACCATTTGTCGCTGTGTATTTAGTATCTGCTCTGGTTCAGTTGCCAGAGCCGGTTATCAAAATACAGAATTGAATATCATTGACTTCATTCAACTATCAAAATTATCGGATCAACAAAAAGTGAAAGATACGGCAACATCCAACACTCTAGATTTGTGAACTTAGGTTAGCACTGTTCACTCACTATGACCTATTAGCAACTATAGTGAATACGGACGGTATTTTGGGAATCAAAAGGAAAGGCGCCGACCTTCAAACTTATAATAATCCTCATTGTGGACAGCGGTGCTTGTATTATAATTAATGGCGAGCGTGACTTTTATGGCCCTTAAAATGGATCAACCATTTGAATATGAAAAACTTACTAGAGCAACTAAATCGAAAGAATAGTTCATGAAATAAGACATTGGACTAAAGGGCCTATTAAAGACTTAAAATCTCTGATAGCAGGAAGAGACCATGGAATACCTCGCCGATCTGGTCACCACGGTTCCCGAAGGAACTAGCCCCGCCAAAGTCGATGAATTGCGCGCGGCTGAGGCAGTGCGTGCAGCTGATCTCGCCAAAGCAGGCCATTTGGTACGGCTCTGGCGTCCTCCGCTCGGTCCGGGCGAATGGCGCAGCATTGGGCTGTTCCGCGCCGCCGACGAGACAGAGCTTCACAAAATCCTCGCCTCGTTACCCCTTCATATATGGATGAAGGTCACCATTACGCCGCTGACTCCGCATCCCAATGATCCGGAAAATCTCCCCCGTCAAGTTTGAACATTACAAACAATTAAGGAGATTAACAGAGGGACATCAGGGCATAGACATTCACACCGCTCGCGAATTGACTTCTAACATGTCAAGAACTCTCTATTCGAAGACTTAGATTGGTAACATATTATTGCAATATAGGAAATTTATTGCAACCACCAAAGCGATATTTACCTTTTTATTCTATAATGATAGAAGCTAACGGGTTTCAGTTTTTAGACCATCCTAATTTTGAGTCTAGAATCAATGGAATTAGAACATGCTCATGTTGACTGGCCTCTTCAAATTTAAGGTCGATTACTCTACTTCAGCCATATCTTTCAACATACTAAATTTTCTTCATCTATAGGTTACGTGACCGTATGTATAAAATCTTGTAAAGATGAATGAACCTTGTCCAACTTGTCTGCGTTTGAATCATTAGTAGCGGGTGTACCACTGCTTAATATTGCCTGAATTTCTTCGTAATATTTATTTCGACTTAATGTGATTCCTTCTACGATTAGTCCCCTCACGTAAAGTGTTAAGCTAATTCCTAACTCCATTTCTTCAGCCTTTTTCACGTAGTATAAGAGTAACGGGTGAGCCATAATATTCTCACACTTTCAAACTACTTAAAGCTGACACACCACTCTTCATCTCTTGAATGTTAGGAGGCGGATTATATCTAACGTGACCTAATTTAATGATGAATCGCTGCTTATATTAACTCGAACTTATGGAGTCCAAATTATCAAGAAGATAATGC
>JBAWET010000114.1:0-19039 GCA_049591355.1 Nitrososphaeraceae archaeon | reverse complement strand
TTGTACAGGCTGAAGCTGCAGCGAGAGCAAACATAGCAAAGGCCAGTGGAGAATCCGAAGCCATAAAAATAATCACAGGCCAATTAAGATCAAGTCCTGAGTATCTCCAATGGCAAGCAATCAATAGGTGGAATGGTCAATTACCTTACGCGTCTGGAAGCGGCGGAGTTCCTTTCTTCCAGCTTCCCGCACCACAAGCTCTAACAACAAACCAAACGAACCAGCCGCTAGGAGCCCAAGGCCAAATTAGCAGGTAGGAGAGTAAATACAAGAGCAAGGGCACTACAAATTCGATATGATCAAACGCTGAAATATTGTATATTAATGTCTTTGGTAGAAACTGTACAGAATCGAATTTAGTATTACCAGTGTTCACTAGAGCATATTTGAATTCTCCTACCGTACTACTATCTACTTCTCTAATGAACCATATGAATATTAGTTCCGGGACATGCTACAATATTTTATGGAAAATAGAGTTGATCGAGTCTAAGTTCTGTTAGTATACTGTGAGATTCATAACTTTCATTTGGGGTTAAGACGACAGGATTCTTAACATTATTTCCTAATGCTGTTGTCTTATTATTGTAAACCTCAGAAGCGCTACTAACTGGATTTGAACATCCAAATCCAAATCCAATTACAATCGAAGTTATGATGAGGCTGGAGCCTATACCTAAAAGTGAGATTTGAACTCGAGATTTCATTTGTCGTGAATCTACCTAATCTCTCTGTCAACTAGTTTGTCAATAAATTTAGATTTGGAAATCAACTCGTTATGCCAAATAATATCTTCAATTCATTAAATAAAGAAAACTACTTTATTTTCCCGGCTGTATATTGAAAAACCAGTCCTAGGAAGATAATTTGCCATAATTATTTTTGCTTTATTTGCTATTCAGCTATTCTTTGATTTTTTTGGAGAATCGTTTCAGTGTACTAGTTAATCCAATAGCTTGAAGTAATATGGGATTCACTTTCCTTGCCATTTTGGTCCTCTTTTTCTTACCGATTGTTGGAACAAAAAGCTAAACTAACATATTCTTTATTGATTCTGGATTTTCGACTAGTGATAAATCCTTATCCGAGATTTCAATATTTGATGCTGTTAATTTAATTAACCTTCTTAACAGTTTCCCTGTCTTTGTCCGGGGCAAATCCTTTACAAATCTGATTTGTTTAGGTTTTGCAAATTTTCCAATATTTTTTTCCATCAATTTGATTAGTTGGTCACTTATTACTTTTGTGTCTATACTATCGTCTGTTGGAACGATGTAGCATACTATTGACTCGCCACGAATTTCATCGGGGATTCCCACCACAATGGCTTCAGATACAAATTCATTTGACATTAGAATATTTTCTATTTCATTGCTTCCAAGCCTATGTCCTGAAACTTTAATTACATCGTCAATTCTTCCAGTAATATACCAATACCCATCAGAATCAATTTCTATTATGTCGCCATGGAACCATATATTTTTGTATCTTGACCAGTAATTTTCAATAAATTTGTCCGAACCATTTGATAATCCACGAGTCATGGAGGGCCAGGGTTTCTTTATAACCAAAAAACCATTTGTTGTCTCATTACCCAGATCATCAAATACTGATGCATCAAAACCTGGAATGGGGAATCCAACAGAACATGGTTTCATGTATTCCAAAAACGTAGTACTTAGTATTGCACCACCGATTTCGGTCCCCCCAGAAAGGTTGATTATTGGACATCTAACCTTGCCAACTTTGTTAAAATACCAAATCCATGCCTCTCTATTTATCGGTTCACCAGTAATGATTAAATTTCTTAATGTCCGAAAATCATAACTATCTATATAATTGAATTTATTGTTATCTCTCATGAACAATCTGATTGATGTCGGTGCGATATCAAATATAGATACATTATGCTTCCTGATAACTTTACACCATCTATCAGTCGTAGGATAAGTAAGTATACCATCATAGAAGAGTGAGGTTCCACCGGTAATTAAACTTCCATAAACTGCCCAAGTCTGACCCGTTATCCAACCAATATCTGCATACCAAAACAAAACATCGTCTTTTTTCATGTCTATGACATAGTGTGTTTGCTGACCGGAAACCAACATGAATCCTCCATGGGTATGAAGTACTGCTTTCGGTTTGCCGGTAGTTCCAGAAGTGTATAAAATAAATAAGGGATCCTCTGAATTCATTATCTCGGTATTACACTTATGTCCTAAAAATTTTGAAACGAAATTTTGATAATCAATCAACTTTCCTGATTTATTATTATTTTGTTCCTTTTGATCGACTACTATTATTTTGGATAATTTGTTTTGTTCCAAGGCAAACGACCAATTGTCTTGAAGATTTATCTTATTTCCTCTTCTTTCAATTTCGTTGCAAGTTAATAGTATCTTCGTCTCTAAATCATATAAACGAGTGGCAATGGCTCCACTGCTAAAACCAGAAAAGATAGTGTTATGTACAGCGCCAATTTTAGAACATGCTAAAATAGCAAAAATTGCTTCAGGAATCATTGGAAGATATATTCCGACTACATCTCTTTTTTTTATTCCCTCTGATTTCAAAGCCAAGGCTAAAGCTGAAATATGATAATCAACTTCTGCATAGGAAAAGCTTCTGGTTCGTCCTTTTTCGTTTTCAAAGATAAAGGCTATTTTTCGGGGTCCTCATTTAGGTGTCTATCAATCGCATTACTTATTATGTTACATTTTCCGTCGATAAACCATTTTGTCCATTCTATTCCTTCTCCTGAATCAAATACAGCATTATATTTTTCAAACCATTTTAGGGAAAGATCCTCATTAACGGAATCCCAATACCATCCAATATTTTCTACAGATTTTTTTATTAGATCCTGGTATTTCTTAAATCCATGTTTTTTCATAAAGGTGCTTATATTACTACTCGCAAATTTCTCTGGATTAGACTGACAATATTTTTCTTTGTTTGTTAATTCCAATATATATTCTCCATGCTTTTCAATACGCTAATGATATTATGGTTATCTAAAATTTCATATCTATATGTATCTCAAATTAGTAATTTTTTCCATAACTCTGGTTTCCATAGTGTATAGCGTACTGACTTATAGTGGCTTCTTCCTGCTCTATAGGTTCTTGCTCCTGATACTCAAATGTCATGCTAAATTTTTGGAAATTGTTGGATGAAGACTCGATTGATGATATTTGCTATTCAATCAAATAAATAAGGTTGAGAACATCAAATTTAATTCAGATGTCAAATCACCGTACCTTATTATTCTACGTTACATCCATGCTAAATCAAAAAACACACATTTCTAAAAAAGGATTTAGGCGAATGATGAATGAGGCACTGAAACTTCATTCTGACAGCCTTGGGCAGGTTTTACATTAGTTTAAGCAGGATAGACTAGTTTAAAGTAATCAGGTCATCAGTTTAAAATATCGTCTTTTTTATCGATATTCTACTCAGAAGGATGAATAATTGATCTGAAGCTAGAGTATTTTTCGGTGGCAAAGAATGCGTCTTCTATGTTTTTTAACCTATAGGTATAGCTAATGATTTTTTTCAAGTTTATTTTACTTTCACTAACCATACTAATTGCTTTTCTCATTAAAATAGGTGTGGAACTAAAACTTCCTGATATAGATATTTCGTTATAGTGTAACCAGTTAGGATCCATCGAAAGAATTTTGGTTTTTGGCATACCTGCAAATAAGCTTATAATAGAGTCCTTACTGGCTATTCTTAAAGCAAGATCTAATGCATCTGGATTACTGGTTGCAACTATGATCATGTTTGCTCCGACATTGTTGGTTGAATCCATGATACTACGCACTGAATCTTCTATGTTACTGTTCAAGAGTACTACGTCCGCGCCTAGTTGTTTTGCTTGATCCATTCTATAGTCTATTTTACCTATCACTATAGTCTTCATGCCATATAATTTGGAAATCTGCAAGTGAATCAGACCTATCGGACCGTCTCCTATTATTATTGAACGATCAGTGTGGGAGGATTTGAATCTTAAATGGGCATTTAAACAACATGCTAAAGGTTCTATTAAAGCAGCCTCCTCATTGGTGATATTATCTGGTATCGGAACAATACCATCAATTATGATATTGTTCAAAGGAATTTTGATGTACTCTGCAAAACCTCCATTAACGCTCGAACCAATCTCTTGAAGATTATTACACAGGTTGTATCGTTCTCTGGCACAGTAGTAACACTTAAGACAAGGAACAAGTGGCGATATGGCTACTCGAGTTCCCTCCGATATTAAATTCCCATTTCCTAGATTACTAATTGGATGTATTGTTTCAGCACAAATTTCGTGCCCTAGTATGATTGGAGGATGAACTTTACGATGGCCTTCGTTGTAAACTCTTACATCATAACCGCACACCGCACAAGATAATATTTTTAGTATTGCACTTCCATCGTTTGACTGCGCTAAGGGAAGTCTTTCCATGGTGATAGATCTTGGCCCGTTAAAAACTGCTGCTCTATTTTCTTTCGGGAGCATTTTTCACCGATAGATATTCTTGAATCTTCTTATCGTTTCTCTTCCCTTCTAGTAGTCTTGTAACTTTGGCATAGAGTAATAACGTTATTGCTCCTGCTTCAGTTTTTCTGAAAATGAGATATATTTGCCATGATCTTCTATCTTGATACTTGTATTAACTCTAATAAGAATTCCTGCATAACGGAACAAAGCCAGCAGTTCACCTCCAGATATTCGGTTTGAAATATCTCCTTCTCTAATCAGTTGGGCTATTTTACTTACAATGATCCTAGTTTGGGATGGATATTGTGCTTCTGCTAATTTCAATACCTCGTCACCTCGATCATAGAGATACGATAGTAAAATTTCTCTGTCTGTTTTTTTAGTCGATGTCCTACTTTCACTATTTTCCTTCAGTTTCTCTAATGTGGCTGCGTGCTCCCGTAATTGTTTCATCTTTCTTGCTTTGATAATCCGTATTTCAGGATCGTCGCCTCCTATTTCAGGATCGTTGCCTCCGCTCATTATCCCTTGATCACCCCGACAGGAACAAAACGTGCTACTTTCGTAGCGATCCCGAGACGATGAGAAACTTCTACTACCGCGTCTACATCCTTATATGCCTCAGGAGTCTCTTCTACGACTCCATCCTTGCTTAATGATTTGATATAGATCCCTTTGGACTCTAGTTGTTGTTTAACATTCTCGACCGTGTAATTTTTCCTAGCAGCCGTTCTAGACATTGCCCTACCGGCTCCATGTGCAGTTGAACCAAAACTCAAGTCAAGTGACCGGACATTACCTAATAGCACCCAGCTTGCGGTTCCCATTGATCCAGGAATAATTACTGGTTGTCCTACATCCCTGTATTTTTCTGGAATCTGCTCTACGCCTGCAGGAAAAGCTCTTGTTGCGCCCTTTCTATGTATCACAAGGTCGCGCATTCCTTCTCCATCTACTTTATGCCTTTCGACCTTGGCAATGTTATGTGCGACATCGTATATTAGTTTCATATCAAGCTGCCCTTCTGTCAAGCCCAATATCTTTTCAAAAGATTTCCTAGTCCAGTGAGTGATCATTTGTCTATTACACCATGCAAAGTTCAAAGCCGAGTACATAGCTTTTCTATAACTTTCTCCTTCTGATGAATTATTGGGCACGCACGCAAGCTCTCTATCAACAAGCTGTATATTTTTTTTCCGCAACACTCCTTCAGAAATGCGCAAATAATCACTACATACTTGATGTCCAAATCCCCGTGAACCACAATGAATTAAAATGGCTATTTGCCCTTCTCCTTCTATCCCCATTTTCTTTGCCGCAATTTCGTCAAATATTTTGTCAACTTTTTGGATTTCCAGGAAATGGTTACCGGATCCCAGCGTTCCTAGTTGTGGTGCACCTCTCTTCCTTGCTGTATCGGAGACAGATCCTGGATCTGCACCCTCCATTTTTCCTGTTTCTTCGCATACTTCAATATCCGATTGCCATCCATATCCTCTTTCTACTGCCCACGGAACACCTTCCACAAGTAAGTCGTCCAAGTCAGATCTTGTTAATTTGGTGCGACTTGCACTTCCTACTCCCGCAGGTATAGCAGTGAATAACTCGTTAACAATATCCTTCAGCTTCGGTCTAAGTTCTCTTTCGGTAATGCTGGTTCTTATTAGCCGGACACCACAATTAATATCATATCCCACACCACCCGGGCTAATTACTCCATCTTCCAAGTCCATTGCAGCAACACCTCCTACTGGGAAACCATATCCCTCGTGTCCATCAGGCAACACTACAACATGTTTTGTCACTCCCGGTAATGTTGCAACATTAGATGCCTGATCTATTGTTCTATCCGTAACCATCTTTGAGATTAAATTGTCATTAGCATAAATTGTAACAGGGACATTCATGCCCTTTGAAACATCTTTATCTATTCTATATTCAAAATCTCCTACCTTCCTAACTTGTAGGTTTCCGCTTCTGGTTAATAACCCACTCATGCGTTGGTCATTTTACCGACCAGTCATTATAACCTTTTCACACGATTTCGTTCAAAGTGATATATTTGAATCGGCTACTAAAAGTTGTTAATGTGGGCCTAAATAAATTCTGTCACCGAAAATTCAATAAAATTTATTTTACTCTCTTGTCGCTTTCTAATAAATGTCCATTCTACCGATAGATTCTTGTCGTTATGGCAGTGAGGAAATGAAGGAGATATTTAAGGAGGATATGAAGCTCCAGTACCAACTTAATTTCGAAGCAGAAGTCGCAATTACTCAAGCGGAATTAAACATCATACCTCCTGCCGCTGCAAAGGAAATTTCTGTGCTAGCAAGATCAAAAATGATAACATCGAAAAGGGTCAAACAGTTGGAAAGGATAAGCGAACATGATACCGCCGCAGTTGTAGAGGCAATAAGTGAACGATGTTCATCGGTGACAAAACCATGGGTACATTTTGGACTTACCAGTAATGATGTAATCGATTCATGCACTTCTATGCAGATAAGGGACGCATTTGCGATCTTGGAACCAAAACTTTCAAAATTATCTCTTGCGCTGTTATATAAGGCAAAGGAATTTCGCAGGGTGCCTGCTGTAGGTAGAACTCATGGGCAACATGCTAGTATAATTTCCTTCGGTCTAAAATTTGCTGTTTGGGCAAGCGAACTGGCGCAGCATTTAGATCGTATCGAAGAAGGTAAGAAAAGATTTCTTATGTGCAAAACTCTTGGTGTCGTCGGCACTGGGTCCCTCATGGGAACCAAGGCAATTGAAGTTCAAGAAAAAGTGGCGGAGAGATTGGGCCTGAATCCTATTGAAGCAGCAACCCAAGTCATTCCCAGGGAGAGGTTTGCCGAATCACAATTCGTCGTTTCGTTAATAGGTTGTACACTTGACAAAATAGCGGTAGAAATTCGTAATCTACAAAGAACCGAAATTGGAGAGGTAGAAGAACCGTTTCGAAAAGGACAAATGGGTAGCAGTGCTGTACCTGTGAAAAGAAACCCAATTAAGAGTGAAAGGGTATCTTCTTTGGCGCGAATTCTTCGTTCTTTATTGGCTGTTGCTATGGAAAATATCCCTTTGTGGCATGAAAGAGACCTTACAAATTCAGCCAATGAACGATTCACATTTCCAATGTCATTTATTCTTGTAGATGAAATGCTCAATGCTATGTTAAGGATATTTGAGGGTCTGAAAGTTAATCCTCAAAGAATCAAGGATAATATCAATAAAACTAAGGGGCAGATCTACTCAGAATTCTTACTTGAGGCGCTTGTAAAAAAGGAGATTCCAAGATTTTCTGCATATCGAGATATTCAACGGATTGCATTTGATGCTCTCGAAAATGGAGAAGATTTCCAGGACATAGTAATGAAAGATCCTTCAATCATGAAGAACCTAACTATCGCAGAATTAAAGAAGATTTTTAACCCATCAAATCATTTGTCTGCTTCAGAGAAAATTATAACAAATGTATCGAATGGGGTGAAGAAGACTATTTCCAAATTAGGATCTGGAAGTAAAATTAAATGATATCCTTGTAATTCTTGTGGATTAAAGTGCCGTATTGAAAAGCCTTTTTGCGATGTATAACCGAATCTTCAGGAACATCAAGCGATAAAGCTATTTTTCTTAAAATATGCTTTCGTAAAAAATCGGCCGATCCTTGTATCTTATGACTTACCGGTATCTCCATTGCAACTGAAATAAATTTTTCAGAAAGGAAAGGTTGCTTGACGTGTATATTAAAAGCTTGAATGGTTTGGTTTATCTCGCTCATTAGTTCGAATTCATTTGCAATCTTATCTGTTATGGCCTTGTTGATATATGAATCTCCCTGATTAAAAATCAGTCTGTAACTATTATATCCGCAAAAGAGCTCATCAAAACCATTTGCCGTTAAGATGGCTTTAATTCCATAGGTGGAAGCTAATTTGGCAACGTAATAAAATGCGATACAATTTTCAACATGAGATCTATTTTTACATGAAATTTCCTTTTGAATTCTTCGAGAGGTTCTAAGGAAATCATCGTAGGTAATTTCTAGAATCAAATGGACCATATTCATTTTAGATGATATTAATTTGGAATATACAATATCATGAGAATTTGAAAAGCCTACGGTTAGTAAGATTGCATTTGCTTCAAGGTTTCGGCATATACTTGCTAATAAGGCACTGTCGACCCCACCAGAAAAAGCAATTCCTATAGTATTGATGTTCAAAATACTCTGCCTTACGCTTTCAAAAATGGCGTTTTTTAAATCGGTCTTTAACAATCTAGATCAGATTCTTTGAGTACATTTAGTCCTTAGAGGCCATATAAAGAACATATGTAGAATGCTCAATAAGATCGCTTTGAAATCCCTTAATTATGGCAACTTTGGCGATAATCCTTCTGACAACTAAGATCCGAAGAGTAAATAATTGATATGAGGGGGGAATTCCCGAGACCGGATAAGACTGTAATCGATTTACTTAGGAAATAATAAGTAATATTGAATATTGAACTCGAATTAACCTGCTGATAAGAAATTACAGGAAAAATAGTAAGTTTGATCAAATTATGTAATTGGTGCAAACGGATCTTCCGTTATATTGCCATTACCAAATATCGTATTAAATATAGGTGCGTTAATCAATGATCCGTAGATGTTGGCATATTGATTTGAACAAGATAGCTGATTCACATTTTGGTTATGATCACTATGGTCCTTGTTTTCATTAATGATGTTGCAGTTGTTATTGATTGTAATTTTCTGAACAATTGTTGTGTTGTTGCAGTTATTATCCTCGTTATTCTTACATTTTACAGTGTCTGCAAACGCGGGTGCAGGAAGAGTACTAATACTTCCAATTGTTACTATTATTGGTAGCATAGCCAATATTATCCGTAGATTATTTTTATTCAATGATTATTACCAATTTATTATCATAAGCATAGTATAAGTAGAGTGTGAAATGGTCAATAATAAGAAATAAAGAGATTCATTCTAACTAAGGAACTACTGAATCTAATACTAGAGTTTTAGCATGAGAAATTATTGTAGAGTCTCACTCCAGACTTGTAACCAACTTATTACAATAAAATTGAACCCTTCTCTGACAAAAGTATTGGGTCAAGCGACCAAATTCAGCCAACAACTTAATTTATCTGTAAACAGTGATTAACAGAAATCAAAAGATTCTTAATGAATCTAGTTTTATATCTGCTTTTTTTTGTATCATCAGAATGCATGTCAGAAGTACATAGCAAAAAACGTTCGCTAAATATTCTACCATTAATTTTGGATTTAATACTATGTAAGGAATTTGATAGACGAAATGCAACGCCTTAATATACCTGTGTCTTCCTAAAAGCAAAAGATCTGTGAAATGTCTGAAGAGGGTATCGCAAGCCAAGTACTTCAAGAAAATGTTGGTAAGTCAGTACTAGTCAAGTTGAAAGGTAGAAAGATTATTCGGGGTAAGCTCAAATCGTTTGACAAACCAATGAACCTATTGCTCCAAGAGGCGGTAGATATCTCTGAACAACATACCGGTGAAAAACAGTCGGAAATTCAAATGGGAGACATATTAATACGGGGCGACAATGTCATTATTATCTCTGTGGTGTAGATCTATCACAAAATGATTACAATCGTTTCTCCGAACCAAATCATATCCTTGACCTTCGTTCATACTTAAATTTAGGTTATTAAACAGAACCTGTATATATCTGAGGACAGATTATTGTGAGGATTCCTGTTTCATGAGAAGAGTTGTGTTAGATAGTAGTACAAAGTACATCGATGGTAAGGGCAATCTATTCAAGAGTAGGCTCGAATTAACAGTATCGAAATTATTAACCTTCTTAGGTCAGCATTATGAGTATAACTTTTCAATACGTCTTTCTGATGGCTCTGTGGCTGTTCTGGATTTCAAAGTAGGAGATAGGTACATTGAAGTTCTCGATACCGATGGAGATATGGAAAAATTTGAAAGAGTAAAAAAAGAAAATCCTTCTTTGAATTTAATAGGCGTGGGAACATCGAAATATGCTGAAAAGGCCGAAGATTTGAATTTGATTGCGATTAGTGATACGGTCGGAGATCACATTGGTTCGATATTTATTGAAGATCCCTCGTTGGCTTTTGACTATGCACATATCCTTCCGTTAGTCGAAAAGTGCTCAATTTTACACGGACACACTTCGACTGTCATGGTGGAGATCATAGGGAAAATGACAAATAACCTTGTCATTGATTTCAGTGAAGCGAAAAAATTAGTGAAGGACGCCTTATCTAATCTGGATCACAAATTTTTCATAAACGAAAAATATTTGCAAAGAGAAGATAGTCTTCATTATTTTGTTTCCTTTGAAGGACCTCGCGGTCTTTTTAACCTACAAGTACCAAAGAGTACTACTTTCCTTCTCCCAGGAGAAGCCACCGTGGAAAATCTATCCTCAATAATAATAGATATACTAGCATCAAAGATGCCCCCAAACGTAGAAGCACTGGGGGTCTATATTTATGAAGGGGTAAATAAAGGCGCACATATTCTCGCAAATATTAAGTAGGATAATTGTGACTACCGATAAAAATTCAGTTTGAATTTTCGATGCATTTTTTAGCCAGTCGCTAGTATTCTTTATGGGAACGTCGCTGTCCAATTCAAATTTTGGAGTATTAGTGATCCAGTAGTTCAAGTAAACAGCAATGAAATAACCATATTCATTTCCGCTTCAACAAGTGACAAATGAGTAAGATTTTACAGGACATTCATCACTGATTCTATAGACCCAATTCTTGATACTAATAACATGATTTGACAAATGTCTGCTTGGTGTAATTTATACTCGTTTGTAGGACATCAACTTTAATATCACTAGGTTTTTATGCTAGTCATAAAGTAAAGATGCCACAAAAGATCGAAGAAAAGACGTGGAATTCTAAGTTCGAACAGGAGATTTTGACAAGATGGGAGAAATGCAAAATCTACAATTTCACTGCAGATAGAAGAAAGCATGTCTTTGTTATAGACACGCCCCCTCCATATCCCTCCGGAAGGCCTTGGCATATAGGTGCAGCGGCTCATTATGCACAGATTGATATGATCGCGAGAACTGGTAGGTTACTGGGAAATAACGTCCTTTTTCCAATAGGAATCGATAGAAATGGCCTTCCGGTAGAGATCTATACCGAAAAGAAACACAAAATTAGGATGCGAAGTATGGATAGGGAAAAATTCTTGGATCTGTGTAAGGTTGCACTTGACGATTTGGAAAAAGAAATGATAGACATCATGAAAGCCCTGGGATTAAGTGGAGACTTCGAAAAGTACTATAGGACAGATTCGGATGAATATCGTGTGATGACCCAGAACACTTTCCTAAAGTTATGGAACAAAGGGTTAGTTTATTCTTCAAACAGACCTAATAATTATTGTACAGATTGTGGGACAACGATAGCTGACGCTGAGATAATCTACGAAGAAAGAAACACAAAGCTAATTTACATGAAATTCAAAATCAAAGAAAATCCCGACGAAATTATAATCGCATCCACAAGGCCAGAACTCCTATTTGCATGTCAGTGTGTGATGGTTAATCCCAATGACAAGCGGTATGAGAAACTGATTGGGAAAACAGTGATTTTACCGCTTTTCAACAGGGAAGTAAAAATAATTGCACACCATTCAGCAAAACCGGAATTTGGAACCGGAGCTGTAATGGTGTGTAGTTATGGTGATAAGAATGATGTGCAGATATTTAGAGAGCTTGGATTAGAAGAGATCGTTGCTATTAATGATAATGGCTTAATGACGGACAATGCGGGAGCCTATGGCAACCTTAAGATCAACCAAGCACGAGAAAGAATAATTGAAGATTTAAGAAAACTTGGCTCTATCGATAAAGAGGAGTATATAATGCATAGAACCCCACTCTGTGAACGCAGTAAGTCACCTATAGAAATAATTCCAATGCAAGATTACTATCTGAAACAACTGGATTTTATTCCAAAATTAAGAGAATTTGCGTTGAAGATTGAATTTCATCCTGAGGTTCACAGACAGATCTTGTTGAATTGGTTAGATTCCGTGGTTATAGATTGGCCGATTTCCAGAAGGAGATTTTATGGTACTGAAATTCCAATATGGTACTGCAAAAAATGTAATACTCCGAATCTTCCGCAGCCAGGAAAATATTATAGACCTTGGAGGGAAGAGCCTCCATTCAATAAGTGTCAAAATTGTGATTCTTCAGAATTTGTAGGGGAGGAAAGAACGTTCGATACGTGGATGGATTCTAGTATAACTCCTCTTTTTATTACTAAATATGATAGAGACGAAAAATTCTTCTCCTACACATATCCAACAAAAATCAGACCACAAGCCAAGGATATAGTTAGAACATGGTTATTCTACACGATGTTACGATGCTATCAGATGACTGGTCAATTAGCATGGTCTGATGTTTGGATAATGGGATATGGTGTGGATGAACGGGGAGAGAAAATGAGTAAAAGTAAAGGTAATGTTATCGATCCCTTTCCAATTATAGCGAAATACGGAGCTGACGCGTTCAGATTTTGGTCCGCAGCAGAAGCAAATCTAGGCCAAGACTTCAGATGTTCGGAACAAAAGATAGCTGAAGCACAAAAGTTCTTGACAAAGCTATGGAATGTAGGCAGGTTTATGTCATCCTTTGACGTAACCTCGATGAGTCCGGGTGACCTTCTACCTACTGACAGATGGATTTTGGCAGAATTGGCAAGACTGGTTGACCGATGCCTTAAGGGCTACCGAGAATTTAATTTCTTCATACCGTCCACATCGTTAAAAGAATTTACATGGAATTTGTTTGCTTCTCATTATCTGGAATTAGCAAAGTCACGAGCATACAACAAAAATGAGCCTTCACGATATTTGTCAGCACTGTACACTTTGCACAAATGTTTTTCCACTATATTGCTCCTGCTCTCCCCTATCTGTCCTTTCATTACAGAAAAGTTATGGACGACACTATACTCTTCAAACAGTATCCACACACAGCCTTTACCAGTAGTTGAAAATACCTTCGAAGACATGTGTCAGTACTCTTACCTCATAACAGAATTCAATTCGATGGTCTGGAATAAGAAAAAGGAAACTATCTCCAAAAATACAGGCAGGTCACTTTCATTAAGAGATCCTATAAGAATAAACGTGCCGGATGAGTTGAGACAATTCAAAAGTGATCTTATAGAAATGCATAATTTGCAGATATCGTCATCCTGAATGTAGCAAGGTTTTCTATATGCCATGTCATCCATATTTTATGGTTTAAGCTAGCAAAATATTAACTGGGTACACAGTTAGTTGTCCTATGATATTTCTTATCATGAATTATCTAATATCATTTGAGTTTCAAAATAATTGAGCTGGTGTTGACTTATATTTTGACTCGAGTAAAATTGCTAGTGTGACCTTATCCCAGTAAAATCTGGAATCTGGTCCAAAAAAAGTTTGTGCCCATTATTATCCATCATGTATATCACACTGATAAAATACTTAAATATCTAATTAATTAAATTATCTTAATGGGATCTCCCTGGAAAGCGATATCTGATGGCAATCGAAGAAAGATCCTTATGCTATTAAAGAAAAGAGACATGAATCCAACTGCAATTGCAAAACATTTTGATTTTACTCTACCTGGTCTTTCAGCCCACCTTAGAATATTAAAAGATGCCAATCTTGTAATTGAAAGGAAACAAGGTCAACATGTACTTTATTCCCTGAATAAAAAAGGATCAGTTGAAATGATCAGATTTTTTGTAAATGTTTGGGGTTATGAAATAAACTCCCCAAAAAGCATGCCCTTATGAGGATGTGGTGACGGAAATATTTCGACAGTTATTTCAAATGACTCTATCACGAAGATAATCAAAATAGATTGCCAGGTCAATGATTTTACATAAATGCCTTGACTATATGTGTTCATGAACTTGAATATAAGCAAAGACAATGGTCTGTTAGCTCATTCAGGTTTCAAAGATTGATGAAATGTATGAAGTGTGCGGAAATGATGGGAGGCAAATCCTATTTGTGAAACGAGCGCGTGACTATTATTAAATGCCTAGTGCTATCTCTAAGCAGAGAATTTAGCGATATCTGACATATTTAGGTCAATGAAAACAACATGAAGACGTCGTAATTATATGGTTCATAGGTATCACTTAGTCTTATTTTTCTTTGTTCAGAATATCTATTACATCTTCAGCAATATCTATAGCCGCGTGAGAACCTACATTTGGTTCTAATGTCACCAATAGGATGTTCTTATCCATATAAAACGTAAGAATCGATATCTTCTCTCTTTCTACATATGCAAATCTTGCCTTACCCAGTGTCTCATCAAAACGCTGTCTCATAGATCTTCTCAATGCAGTTTGTGCCAAGTACAATTCTTCATTATCCTGATCTACAATAGAATCTATCCCTCTTTTCATACCTCCAGCTATGACAGTGCCTGCATCATCAATAACCCCTGCATATCTCACGTCATCCTGTAATTCAAAGATTTTTTCACACAATTCTCCGTGATCCATACTTACTCGGAATAGGGAGCTAATTATTATACGTTAATAAGGCGAGGTTATGAGACGTATTATTAAGACAATAAACAAACTAAAGTTTTAGAAAATCTTGTGAGGGATTGATTCTTCCGTATACCGATATCTACTATGTAAAAGTTGAAAGTACGCATATACATTTGTTGGACTGACGCTTAGCTGCGTTAATATAAACAAACCCACCACCAAACGCGATGTGTCCGCTTCCTTTGTTACTGAGGGAGGTCTCATTGGTCGAGATGTTGCGTGGCATTAACGGGTCTGTCTGATTGTAGAAATGTTGATAGTTAATTATTGACATACCCTCCCAGTCTGTCCAGTGCTCTAACTTTTATTATCGACTCTCACCCTACGCTCTCTATGGTTTGCAAAAGTATTTGCGAAAGACTACTGGTGAGGAAATACAGACCAGGGTACGGTGAGGGCAGGAAGTATTGTAGTAGATGTGAGATTTATCTTTTTCATCAAGGTGTTTTTTGTCCATGTTGTGGAGTTCAACTTAGAACTACTCCTGCAGACAAGAAATTGAAGCACAAAAGAAACTATTTTAAATCAATTAAAAGCAAATTTCTGACATGTTAGATTCAAATTGTCCCTCTACTTTCTTCGACATGATTTTTTAATAGAACAGGTAGCTTGGAGGCGATAAGATGTGTGAAGTAGAGAGTCACAAGTATAAATTCACTGATCTTTCAGAGGAATTATCGACATTACTATAATTCATGCTACATTTTTACAGAATTGTCTCAAAATTAGAATTTCGAGGATCGGACCATTCTCATTCCTAGCTGATAAGTCACTAAGAATCATAACCGAAATTTAAGACCTAAATATCTATAAATATATCACACGCTATATACTGTTGTGAAAGACGGTCTTACCATTCCAGAAGGTATTCCATCGCTCATGTCTTCAAATGTGGCAATCGTAATGAACAGTGATGCAATTATTCTTGAAAGCGACCGATTCGTTGATGAAGCAATTATTCTAATGAAGGACAGAAATGATCGCAGTGTGTTGGCATCGCATAAGGGTGAAGTAGTCGGCCTGGTAAGTAAAACTGATATTCTCTACAAGATAATTGCAGAAGGAAGGAATCCAAGCAAAGTGAGGCTCAGAGAAATTATGACAAGTCCAGTGCTAGCTGTAGATCCCCATACAACGGTAAAGGAAGCGCTGTCCGTCATGAATAAACGAAATGTCAGACAGTTAATGGTACATGCATATTCAGCCGTTCTAGGGATTGTCTCTAGGGAGGAAGTTTCGAGGATGATGGAAAAAATTGCTCTTTCTATGGAAGATGCGGCTTTAGAGGGAACACCTGTCTGTATAATAGATCAGAACACAATTTCTTATGTTAAGGATCCCAGTAAGGCTAAACTGAGTTGTCCGTATTGTGGATCTCCTTTTGATACAAAAGAGGGACTGTCTAAGCACATAGACAGACTCCATGGCGAGTCAGGTATCCTTGAGGGAGATGTACGACATATGCTTGAATAAGGAATTCTGACAATTCTCCTGGTGGACTCCTCATTAGGGTTATTTTTTTTGGAAAGTGTTTATAATGTATTTCCTGACCACAAATAGTCTCTGAGAAATAAAAATATCTCGATGATAGAAATATGAACCACTACAGACTACCCGTCGGATGTGATGGCAATAAATATTGTGAGATCGTCATGGACAGTCTTATTGTCTTAAACAACTGCATGTCCTTTATCCGATTACCAAATACGTTATCTAAGAGGGAACATTTTGTATTTTATTGGATATTTTATCTTATAGGTTCTCTAAAACCGTCAGTATGAAATGGCATACGATCATTTCAATTATCTCCAATAAGTTGGGTAATGTGTATGTCCTAAGCGCAGTTAGCTAGTAACGTTGGTATCGTTGTGCGTCTTCTTGGGATATCTTAAACCAGACTTTGTGTCCGTCATATCTCTCTACGAGGTCCTTTGGCAGTGAGAATTTATCTTTATCGACTGTTCCTTTCTTCGTAATCACGTGACCTGCCTCTACCCCTAGAATTTCGCCAAGGTCGTAATCACCAATCCCTAATGCCTTCTTAATTACTTCATCCCAGTTGATATTTAAGTCGCTGATAGTCATACATCTATTGCATTTGTAATAATGGTTACAACTGGCATACATCGAAAAAAAGGCAAAAAGCAAGATTTTGACCTAAAAATACCTGCGATAATTCTAGCATTACGCAATTGTATTAGATATGTGCTGTCAGAAAATGAGAAAAATATTGTGCAAATTTTGAAGCTAACCGAAGATTTCCGCCTAGATATCCTATTTAGCCGGGATTATTCGTTAGCGATTTCTTTCCAATGGAATTGCATCCGAATCTTTGTTTGGGGAAGACTGTGAGGATGCTGTCGGAACTAGTTCATATTTGGATCGATATCCCCTAGGATTAATCATCATTCCCTCGTAATTATATGTCGAAGAATTTCCAACTATCACTGTCGTAATCATACCAAGCATATCACTGTGGTTCAAAATGTCCTTAAGGGTAGTTAAGACTACAGCCTGACTCTCCCTGTATGCACCCTTAACAATTGCGACTGGTGTTTCAGGGTTCCTATATTTTAGAAATATATCTCGTGTATCTTGTAACTGATGAACTCTTTTCTTGCTCGCAGGATTGTATATTACAGTTACATAATCACCCAGAGCAGCGGCCTCTACTCGTTTGACTATCATTTCCCACGGCACCAGAAGGTCACTCATACTCACCACAGCGAAATCTGTCATTAATGGTGAACCCACAAGTGCAGAACATGAATTAAGTGAAGATACTCCAGGGACACACTCAACATATATGCCTGCTCCTCTATTCCATTTTTTATCGGCTAGAATTTCATATATCAAACCAATCATTCCATATATACCAGGATCTCCAGAAGACACCAAAGAGACTATCCTTCCTTTTTCTGCAAATTGAATTGCTTGATTGGCCCTATCGACCTCCTGCGTCATAGGATATCTGTAGACCTCTTTACCTGAAATAAGATCTTCAACTAGGGAAACGTAAGTATCATAACCTACGATCACTTCGCTTTCTTCTATTACTTGCTTCGCCCTGTAAGTCATATGATCGTGATGGCCAGGTCCAATTCCAACTACATATAATTTGCCTTTATCTGCGGTCATTAAAGTAGATGAATATGCCAAGATATATTACTTTTATTAGCCATCGTCCCAGTTAGCAAATGCTAGTCCGAGCTACCCTGATAGCAAACTAGTCTGATTGAGAAGCTCACTCATGATTTTAGATGATTATGGTTTCATGTTAGATTATTGAATAGTGAATCTCTCCCTGCTACAATATAGCAGATTATATTTTCACACGATTTAATTTGTATATGCTAACCGTAAGGATGTGAGGGGTATATTCATGATTGCTATAGAAGGGACAACTATTCCTGTCGTTACAGTAAGATTTGCCTTATCTCTATTACGGAAATATTCCCAACAGTAGAAGGATAAGCTTTTTGAGAAGCCAGCTTTAGATTTCTTCTGTATAGGTTGGCATTAGGGCAAGAACTCAATCATCCCGTTCGTTGTGTCAAAAGTTAAACCCGAGATCCAGCCTTATTCCCCACCAAATACAAAACTATAAGAACTCAAATAGTTTGTAGGATGAATGGATTGAAAACGCTGCGGTCGGTCGAGCCCTTCTCAAATGAGCGAATGGATGAAGAATTGAAACTATGTTTGATCTGCGGTAATATTGCAACGCAAAAAGCGTGTTTTGATGTTGGAGATAGCGCTAGAGTCGTAGAGAGATATTGTGATACTTGTGCCAAGTCAGTTAAATTTGAATGATAACCTACATTTTTGTGGATCATTTATTTTAATTCTTAATGGATTAATTCTTTGTAGTAGTAACCATTTGATCTTATCTGATATACGCATTT
>JBAWET010000113.1:0-18972 GCA_049591355.1 Nitrososphaeraceae archaeon | reverse complement strand
GACAGTATCATGATTCTAGCTGAAAATGATTTACCATGACATCCTTAACACAGATTCTTAATTATGGTAGTAGAAAAATAGAGTATGATATCGTAAAGAGTAAAAGGATTAAGACCTCTGAGATTATCATCGACGAGAATAAAATTGTTGTAAGAACACCGATGAATAAGTCATTGGAAGACTCAAAAAAAATGATTGAGAGTAAGGCATCTTGGATTCTTAAAAAGCAGTTAGAATACAAAAATAAAGAACATAAGATGGATATTATAAGACCCACGTTTGAGAATAATTCTTACCTTGCATATTTAGGAAAGAATATCAAACTAAATGTATGCTACTCTGCAATAGATAGGAAGTTTGAACTTAAGCATAACCAATTTTATGCAAACTCGAATGAGAAAGCCTCTATTGATTTAAAATTTGAAATCAGGTCACTTTACGAGAATTGGATTAAGCAACAAGCGATTAAAATTCTCGAACCGAAGGTCTTAAAATACAGCAGAATTATCAAGGTGAAGTCAAAAAACACAAAGTTCAAGGATTTAAAGAACAGGTGGGGCAGTGTAACTAAGGATGGGACATTGAACCTTAATCTTAATCTCGTAAAGGCACCTGAGGACGTGATTGATTACCTAATAATTCATGAGCTGTGTCATTTAAGAATTAAAGAACATTCTCATCACTATTGGAATTTGGTAAGAAAATATTGTTCTGACTATAATAGAAAAGTTGAATGGTTAGAAATTAATGGAAAGAATCTGTTGCTTTAGCACATCGACGTAAAATCTACTATTAATATCAATTATTGTTCCCCATTTCAGTATTATATTTAATTTCTCGACAAATTTCCTCAAATTGAACGGCGTGATGTTGTATTACTCCACTGACCAAATCAGTATATCAGTCTGGGCAGACCTTTATGTTGATATCAAAATTTACTGTTGAAAATTCTGGTATGTTTAAACGTGTGCTTCACTCATATCACAATTGTGAAGTCATCAAGTTATTGCATTTCCTTCACTGAGATGACATCGCCTGGTCTTGAGGAGATAATAGGTGACGCTGAAAGAATTAGAGAGTTTTATTCAACATTCATAAACACAATTGGGCAAATAATAGTCCAACATAAAGGCAAAATTCTACCTACTGTTGATGGTCTTATGTCATATTTTCCTCAAACAAAAGACCTGACCAAAGTTGCTGCCATTAAGGATGTTCTAGAGTGCTGTCTACAACAAATCGGAAGACGACAATTTTTGTCAATTGAGCTGAGTCATAAAGAATTACCAAAGATTTCTTACAGGGTTACTGCAGACTTTGGCGAGGTATTACTGGACACTCGAATTTCGAAATCTACGGAGTTTGCATTCACAGTTCCGCTAATTAGTAAGATTGGTGGGAAAATGCCAACAAATGCTGTTGTCCTTGGGAAAGACCTTTATGAGAAGATAAATAGTCTTCCGCGACTCGATGAAGAATATACCTTTGAAGCAATAGGTGAGTATATTGATACCCGAAGGGAGGGTCCCTATTCACTGTACTCACTTTCTAGAAGACCAAAAATAGACTTGACTTAGTAACGGAAACTCAATTCTTATCATAAGACTGCATGATTAGCGTTAACACATATTCCAGATTCGTCGAATCCTTAATTATGACTTCGTAGTCACCGTTACCCCAATGTCCAACAGATGAAACATCTCTTGCTAATTTTTTTGGGTCATTCAAAGTCGTCTTATGAATATTAAGAAACAAGGTTAGATTTGATTTCCTAACTACCACGTCGACGAAATTAGTCCTGCGAATAAATGCAATGTATTTAGCCTTTGGCTTTATCGATATATTAGTTCCTAACAGAAGGATTTTCTCTCTAAGTTCTGTGTAGAGCGACCGAATCGCATCAGTAGTATGATTCAAGTGATAGTCTTCAGTATATGCTTGCACTTCCCTGCTTACCCTATCTATAACTTCACTCCTGCTAATCTTCGCTATCGATTCGCTCTTGTCTGGACTTTTAATCTGATTAAACAAAATTATGTTATGCAAATACCTTGTTACTTCCCATAGTTCAATCGGCAAATCCCTGAATTCTATAGCCTTCCTTTGATACGCCGTGAACTCAGGTGATATGAAAACAACTTTCGATTGACTCCAATCCACTTGGTCCTTCTTTAGAGGCTTATCTGTTCGCTCGTTGTATTGAAGGATAAAATCCGCTTTATTATTCAGCATTAAAGCGAGATATGCGTATCCCTGGTCTATTACAGAAAAATTCTTGTCACGTTTGTATTCTATAATGACGAATGAATTTGACTCATTGTCGAACCCAACCGTGTCGACTCTCAGGTCATTGAGTTCGAATTCGGACGATACAAAACTAATGCCAAAAATAGTATTAATGTTCTTTTCCACCAATTTTTGTAAATCCCTCTCGATGATGAATGGTTGTTCGGTTATTCGACTGAGCGAGTCCTTCTCTGCAATAAAGATGGGCATAAACAAAAGATAATTCGACAAGTTAAAGTAGTTTCTATTTCACATCGGTCCAGCGTAAGTGAATGTATCAAACATTTTCAGACTTTTTCGCCCATTTTGTAGATTCTGTTCTTGAAAAATTTCTGGGAAAATTTCAGGCCGTGTAAAAGCCTGTGGTGCACTGACACCGATAAAAAGTGTTAGAACTAAAATGGAGGGATAATTTCATGGACTAAGGCTGGATTACTGCACTGATTTGAAATACGAAAAGCATGGACTCATTGGAACTCATTCAATATGCTGATGTAATATTAAAATTAAATTTGAATTGCTTATTCATGATTCTCACACTGCCAACCTCATAGCTGTAAGTTCCGTTTAGATAATATGGTTTGTCAATGCTCCATGACTGTATTGGAATAAAAACAGTGTCTGGAAAGTCTCGGGTAGATAAAGGTTCAATGTCGTAGGCACAATTTTGACAATTGCTAGCATTTGATTGAGACCCGCTGAAAGTGTTTGACCCTATGTTCTTCCCCTCTGCCGTCATGTCGTATGAAATATTAAGCAATTTCGTGGTTAAAACATTCGGATTATACATAGAAAATCCAATTAGAAGCACTTCATTATCTCCCTTAGAAAAATTGTATACCCCTTTTAACTTCAATTTCAGTGGCAGATTTGAATAAGTGGAATTAAATGTGATATACTTCATACATTTCTTAATTTTGACAGTATCATTAGGGAAGGGGGGATTTAAAATACAGGATTGCTGAATCGACCTGCTGCCACTATACTTTGAGAGTTCATTACAATAATCTGGGAGATTGTCAAGTCTATCGCATTTATCTTGCAAATAATTGACGAATCCATCACATAGTTTTCCAGCATCTATTTTCAAACCAACCCTATTGTTGCATTTATCAATCATTGTTCTAGGGTCTTTTTCAACTTCACTTATCTGTTCAGCGGTTAGCGTAATATTCATATTTTTAGCATATAGACTAGCTGGAATTAATAAAACTAACAACATCATGAAAGCAAAGCATATACAATTCTTCGGCATTCATCCATCCTCTCGTTAATTAATACAGGAACGCTATAAAGATAATCTTCGTAACAAAGTTCCCGAGATAGTCAATGCAATCATAGTGAAAGGTAGTGTCAGACAAGAAAAAAGGTGGACCGTCGAAATTAAATTTTTAATTTTAGATTTCTATAAAATTTATGTATTGTAATGACTTTATCTCAAGTCTTCTTGGCTCTGGCTCTCGAAAGCAGGCAACCTGAAGTAATCAATAGGATTTGATTCGTCATTTTCAGTAAGTGCTTGAAGTTTATCGTTTAACTCCTGTATATACAAATTAGTTGGTCCTTGCAATAATACTTCAAATCTGGTCCTTTCTGTTTCCTTAATCAATTTCAAAGCGTTAATCTTATCTTTGTTGGTCCACTTTTCACTCTTGTCTTCAAAAATAGTCCAGCATTCCTTAGCCACTCTCCCCAGGGAACTTAGGCACCTACCAAATTCAAAGGGAAGGGTCTCTTTAGCAATATTTTGTATTACCTTCTGAGACTCTTTCTTTATCTGTTTAATATCTCGAGAAACTGTAGACTGGTCCACTTTTAATTGTCTAGCAATTTCAATTTCGGTAATAGATTGAGCAAGGAGTATTGCTACTTGTTCTCTTCGTTCCTTTATTACAAATCTGTTATTGGGAATTCCAACCATTGCAGATTATCCACTTATCCAATTACCCATCTCGTTAAATTATGCAGTGATACTTATTTATCTGTTGAATACCCGTGATTCCTTATGACGCAAGTCGAATGTTGGTTGCAAATTATCGTCCAACTTCTGAACGTCAACCACTTCAGTTCTTCCTGAACTCTTTGCGATAGATGTACGGTTGATATTCATCAATATTATCTTCAAAATCTAAGACGATAGTTTGTTTATCTATTTCATCTGTATATCGAATAACAGTATAGATGTGTCTTTTTTTCCACATTGCACCAACTATAGCCAATGGTACGAAAATTAATCCCAATCCAATTACTCTATCGGCTGAAATCTTCTGTTCATCCATATTTTCTATACTTTCAATATGCGAATACGGGATTGATAATACTAATTCTTCTTGGTATTTACAGGCCGCGCTTGCATAATATACTCTCGTATAGCCTTTGAATTTGCTAATTCTTCGTCTTCGCCTAAAGATTCTAGTTTATCAGTAGTCGGAGGCGATGCTTTATTACCATTATACGGAATAAACGGACTGCCCAAAACATTTTGTCGCTCCTACCTCCTTACCGACAATTGGTATGGCATTCTATTAAGGATTAAGAGGACTTTATATGCAATGATATAATTTTTCTCAGGCTTTGATACTTCGCTATATCAGTCAGCAGTGATGATTTTTCATATAGAATGCGTCGTCGGTATAGCCACACTTGGAACAGGTTGTTTGTGGTCTAGGTTTAGTTTCTGGTTCGGTTACGGTAGTTACGGTAGTTACGCCTCTGGAAGAGTATTCCCCTTCTTTTTCTTCATTTTTACCCTCAAAATCATTAAAATTATTAGGTGATAATTCGTCTAAAGGCATAACTGGCGTAACCGGCGTAACTTTTTCTTTCTTTGCTCCTTTGCTGACAATTCTTATCTTATCCTCAACTTCATAGGATGTCTTAAGTCGGTTGAGGTATGCTTGTTTGAATTCCACGCAGCGGTGTGTCTTGTTATTTATTTTCTTTATGAGCCCTACTTTTGCTTTGAACTTTGACTTTAACACCGTCGTGATTTTGGCCTGACCAAATGGCCCTATTTCAGCGGAGTAGTATAGTCCTTTTTTCTCCGTGTCTTCCTCTGCTTCGCTATGGTTGACTAACTTATCTTTGATTGATTCATTAGTGAATGTGTGGGGTCCCAGTTGGGTGTCGTCCTCTGTCGGTTCTAAATCCCCAACCTTGTTAATCCTCTCTAACCTCAAGTCTATTAGAATCTGAATGCTCTCCCGTAACTTGGCTTCGAATGAGTTAAGCATGTTTTCCTTCCTTTCTTTCATAAATTCGGATAACGAATCAAGCATCTTTTCTCTAGCCAGCGGTGCATTCTGGAACAAGCGAATAAGTGGACTTGTGAGTTCAGCGGTTCTGCCTTTTACATTCAAGTTTACCATAGGGATAATATCTTTGTGGTGTATCAGTCGAAAGCAAAAGAGCAGTTTTCGTATATGGTGTAATTCTTCAATAAGTGGTTTGTATTCTGAGTCATCGGCTGACCTTATGACGTCTTTGATATTATACGGCACATCACCGGCCAGGAATCCCATAGGAATACTTCGATGTAATAATCCTTTTGTCTTTTTATCGATTTTTAATTCTTCCATCGCTAACCATTTGAGGCCATAAACTAACCAGTTATCCTGAGTTCGCCCGCCTTCCAGGTCGATTTTAGGAACACTGCCGCCAGATTGATAACCTGCCTTGAGCAAGTCGTTCTTTCTCTTGTCTTCGCCTATGTCATCCGCTTCGTCTTCGGCAATGGAGACTTGTCCTTCTTCCTGGCTTCCGTATGCGGTCCAATAATTAGGCGCACTTGCAGAAACAACATAAAATACTCTATAACCAAGATACTTGAAGACCAATAGAGCAGAATTCTTACCTGAACCGTTGTCTCCAGTAAAAATCAGATAATGCGTATATCCAAACCTATCTTGGAAGTAAGACCATATAATATCACCAACAAGTATAGGATAGTAATATTCTTCGACATTGACATATCTTTTAATCGTTGTTTCTACTTTTAGATATAGAGTGTCATATGTTTCAGTTTGTGCCAGTTTTACATATTTCATGAATTCTTCTTCAGAGTCAAATATGTAGGGCAGTGGTGTTACGGTGTTGATTGTACCATTAGGATAGTAGGTGATTCCAAAAGTAGTGTCTAGTTTTGAAAAGTATTCAGGTATCATATTATCATGTAATGTAACGAACACTGGAGTTTCTCCTATGATTACTGATTCATGAACTGGTAGTCTACCGTTCCCGCTGTACTTGTTAATGGCAATCTTTTTTGCCTTGGTTTTTTCTTCATCTTCTTCATTGTCCTTGCTTTCTTTTTTGTGTCCCTTGCTTTTGCTTTTGTCTTTGTCTACAATTAGACTTGGGTCGTCGGGATAGTTTTCAGAATACCATTTTTGTTCAGTAACGTCAAAATTGATATATTTTCTTAAATGGTATTTGATTGAATAGACGCATAGCAGTTTTAAGTTTGTGTCAAGGTTTCCGTCTACCATCTCATTGAATTGTTCTAACGTATTCCGCATACTGGATTTATCGACTTTTGATATTAATGAAATGGATTTGTTTACGTAAATATCTAATTTCTTGTTGTCTATATCATAGAAAATATTCTGTATTTTCGATTTTAATTCCTTCGAAAGTTCGAATTGAATCACTTCATTATCTTCAGCCATTTTTACCAGGTCCTTTCCCTACGTCTCGCCTGTTCGTCTTTCCATCGTGCCCTAAGAGCCTTCAGAATATGTTCTAAGATATCAAATCTCATTGTATCCTGAGACTTTTGGATTGCATCTATTTTCGCGTCAAGGTTCTTGAGAATAGTAACAATCTCTTCAGGCGTCATCTAGAATACTCCTCATTAACCCGAATATCCCAAAACTTACGAAATTGTTCCTGTGAATAAACACCAGACCAATCTCGTTCCTTATCTGAAATCCGTAACCACTTCAGGGTAGAATCATAGTCCCAGTCTACGTTAGGTTTATCTGAGACTTTAACTATTCTATATGTTGTAGACATTTCCTGGTTGGTCCTTGGGCATGTTTGCGTCTGTCTGTCTGATGTCTGTGGCTTGATAAACCACGGACGTTTTACTTTTCATTTTACTCCAACGCCTCCAGTGCTATCTGCTTAACCGTGTGTAGACAATTCTCTTCGCTCAAATGTTTATTTAGAATAGCCGTTATTCGGATAGCCTGCTGAACTACCATTGAGTTTTTTTGATTAGTACGTGAATCAGTGTACATTGTTCTGCTGGTTTCTTTGACGTTTTTTCGTTTGACAGGCCTCCATCTCTTTTTTCATTTAGCTAGTCACCCCACCTTTTCAACAATGATGCGGTTCGATTCTTGATGGATTGTAAGTATGTCCCCTTGCTTGATGTGTAGGTTTTCTATAATTGATTTTGGTAGTACGGTGAAAAAACTTGTTTTGATTTTTCCGACCGTTCTATAGCTCTTTGTCATAGAGAACATAAGTTTTTTAAGTAACTTAAACCTATGATGTGATATTGGCTAAGCATAGACAATCAGATAAAACAATACAAGGTTACATTCCTTCTGCTAGACTATCTTCGTATCTCAAGGAGAAGTTATCCATTGAAAGGTATAGAATGGAAGGAAAAGTAGAGGACGCAGACTTTACGAAAAGAAAACGTAATAATGACAGGATGAAAGTAGAAGTGCTTGATAAAATAATCTTCCCCTCAATGGCAAATATTGTATATTATTTTGAACAAATCAAGAATAGCCGTGAATTACAAAAAGTATTCGAAGAAGATATACAAGAACTCTTGTTGGGGAGGAAAGAAGACGGTCCTACTATATTTAAAAGATTATTAGAAGGAATTCTAACTTGGAAAGATTATCATATTATCAAATCATCGCAGTTTTTCAACTTTAGGGCAGAACTATTCCACATTATGTTAGAAGTAATATTCTACCGTGTTCCTTCTATTCTGAAAACAGAACTTCCACTTCAGGTTGTGAATACAATTCTAACCCAAGACCTAGGTAGAGCATGGGCATGGACAGAAATCCTTCGGAAGAAGACCGCTAACTATGATAATGATGAGGCGTCCAGAAAAGTTCAGTTTTAGAATTCGCTTCTACGTTATCAATTTCAGTGTTCGCTAGATATCCTAACTGATTTTTGTTCCCTTCCAATTCTTGGATTTTTCACTTGCTTTATCCTTACTTGCAGGCTAGAATAAGGCCTAACTAATACTCCTCTGAAATTCTGTTCTAAGTTTCGAACCATCCTAAAATGCATGGCGATTATTTTCTACACTTACTTTATTTTCATTTTTATCGCTTCAATCTCCGCTGCGAGTGTATCAAACTGGCTCTTTTCAACCTCCAATTTTTCAATCCGTTGCCTTAATCGGAATTCTTCATTCAGGGTTAATGAGTTTACGACAGTAAGGTAGGAGTCCAGAAGGTCTTCTGAATTAGGTTTGTAGTAGCTGTTGTCAAGACGGGTGTCATGGCCCATTAACCTCTCCTTTTTTGTATGGTTAACATTAGCATTAACTAGAACCGAGTTAAAGAATTTTCTGAATCCATGTAATACCTTCCATTCCCTCCGAGTATTATGATTCGTCCCTTTCTTGAGTATTCTTTCTACTCCTTGGCTTCTGATTGCTCGTTCCATTAAGCTTTTGATTCCGCTGCTTTTTAGAAGTTTAGGATAGGCTACAACCCCAACAGGCCCGCTTGCTCGAGTTGTTTGCCACATATCACGCATGAGCCAAGATTCCCCAGAAATTTTTTCACCATACGATTGACGAAATTCCATCCATTCCAGACATGCGTGGTAAGCCTCACTAGTTATGAAACTAAAATACGAATCAGGTTCACCAGCATAGACAATTATTTTTGCCGCAACTATATCACCGTCCCTTTCAACTGGAGTAATATGTTTCCATTTGAGGTAATCCCATGCACCTCCTCTAATCCCCGATGATGCCATCACAAGAACAATAGGTTTTATTCTTCTATCTGGATACTTCATAAGTTGAACAAGTTCATCTATAGTGGGTGCTCTATCATCTCCATATTGTTTTTCTTTCAAAAGTCCTTTTGCAATTTTCTTCCAATTTACTATAATATCGTTCATCTCGCAAAATAGTTTGGCTGCTTTATAGTAGTTTCTAACGGTCCCTGCAGTAATTTCTTTTTTGTCCACACGTCTATTTTGTGTTAATATGAAATTAAGGAAATTAGAATAAACGAATTGGTCGTCGTCCTTTGCTTTCTTGACAAATTCTATTGCTTGCTCATTAAAATCGTGTCTGTTCGTAAATATGAAATCAAAGAAAAATTTCAGTCGCTGAGGATATTTTCTTTTGGTTTCAGGGGCTTTCAAGGCGTAAACAAAATTGTCAAGTGGGTAAGGATTTGTTTTACTGAGGCTTAGGACTTCGTCGGGGACATTCAACAATAACTATATTAAGGGACCCATATTTATGCGTCGTTATCGGTCTGGGCCCAAGGGGATTCGAACCCCTGACCGACCGGTTATGAGCCGGTCGCTCTAACCAGGCTGAGCTATGGGCCCTCTCTGGGAACTCGTCATTTAAGTACGTATAAAGGTTTTGAACAAATGAATCAGTATCTCTGTAGGATTAGTAAAAAAATTCAGTTAAGACACCTTCATCATTTTTCCTGTTCCAAATTCCTTGAGGGAAATATAATCTAGCGTGAGTAACCTAATTCACAAATAACTTGATTCGACTAGCTGTTTGGTGAGACATATTGGCTATAAACTGCATCAAGAAGATCATTTTGTGCTTCAAGTGAACTAATCGCAGCTTTTAAGGCAACATCCTGCTTGCTTTTCGGAATGTCCCCGATCAGACTTCTCCATAGTTGTGCGTGACGTACGTCTACTTCTTCGTGAGTCTTGAAATACTCTGTAGCGTCAGTGCCAGTTATGTTATAAAATCCTTTTAACCCATCTATTTTGGACCTACTAATCTTTGGCAATTCCATTTCGTATGCATACATGGCACATATGGCTTCTTCAAACGATCCCGATGTTAGGTTAATTAATTTAGATATAGCCAAGTTGGTATCAATAGATCCTCCATATCTTAATAAAATATTCTTTGACACTCCTAGGGAGCTTGCAAATTTAGCCCATAATTCAATATGTTCTGATTCTTCCTTCTGATTTTCTACAATAGCAAAATGTGTTTTTTTATTTGTGGTAAGCATGCCGACGTTCTCTACCATCTTTGGAATTGCATTTACTAATTGAGAATACTCTTTAGAATACCCCTGTAAATGATCAAGGGTCAGTTCACCATTAGACCACTTCTGATAAAAGGGATGTTTCAAGAGACTTCTATTTTGTATCTCCAAGTCAATCAGTTCCACAAGGCTGGACATAACATATGACATCTCTGCCTTATACAAATACTTTTGCTGAATTTATTTTGGAATCTTTGGGTTAGCAGATACTGAGAATATCAGTAATGATAGATCCTTCATATAGTCTTTGTAAACCTTTTTTGCCACTGCTAGCCTAGAAGCAAGACACATTAGCCATTGAGAAGAAATCAAGCTCGTACATTGTCTAGTTTTGGCTTTGTTGGAAATGACATATATCGAAATCAATCTCAACAACAGGACACGAACACTAATAATATTACAACAACCGCTGCTGAAGATCCATCTGTGAATATTCGTAAGCATCACCTCAACTACTAAATCAGATTTCTGCAGAATATCATGTAGGAATCATTTGTAGCATTGCATTAGCAACCAAAGCCCAATGCGAATAATTTTGAATATGGGGAAATTTATTCAATAAAAAGAGAAACGGTAACTCGGATTCTGCCTAAGTTCTAGTCTGTGAAATAGGAAAACCAAAAACACGAAAGAAAAGTGTAATTTTAATGAATCATGAACCGGGAATTAGCGAACTACCCGAGTATAGGACTCATTATAATAGACAAAATAGAAATAGATGCATTTAAATTCAATAATGAGAACGTTCGTCACCATGACAGAATAAAGATAAATTCTAGTAACGATCGATCTGCATTTATTTCGTGAATGTCATATTAATGATCCGTCCGAATTTCGACCTTAGTTGCTGCCTTCGGATCTAGATCGACTAGACTACTAAATGGATAATTACCTCGGTGGGGCATCATCTGTTTGTCCTCTTCCATTGTTGCCAATGCAGAAGAGTTAACGTAAAGTGCCCGCAATCCTTCGATGTTTCGTTCTGTATTGTTATCTCTAGTCATCTCATATATGAAATTCTCATTCACGACAAATAGATTATTCTTTGTTCGGATATCGCCATCATTATAGTAATTCTTATAGTCATTGATCTGGTTATTGTCAAATACATATTTCGGAAGCCATAGCCAGTAATTACTTCCCAAGACTGTTATTCGTTCACTATTGTTTCCATTTCCTGCTAAATTATTGCTAATACTGGTACTATCCTCATTTCTTCTGGTACTGCTGTCTTGCAATTGATTAACGAGAACTGAAATAACCTGATAGTGAAATGATGTAAGATTAAGAGTTAACAACATAGATGTAGTCACTAATCCAAAAAGTCCCACTGATCCTACTATTGCATAGGGTACGACTTCTGCAATCTTCTGGTTGCGGAATATTTTTGATGTTTCTGCTATTAACAGTGCAGATGAAATACAGAAGGCAGGTACTAATGGAACAAGATGCCAATACGATACATATCCACTAAGAAGGTTGAAGACAATGAAAGGTACAATCCATAATAGTAGAAGTATGTCTCTTCTCTCTAATAATGCACCATAAATGAATCCGCCAAACGAAAGGATCATAAATACAGGATCTATGGCAAATAATTTACCTAGAGCATTTACAAGCCCACTGTTTTCTCTCTCCGATTGCCATAACACACCATCGATCCATTGATCAAACTGGCCTGTAGAGATAGCATATAGAGGCCATGCCGAGGGTATTAGGAGTACTGGAATAAACCATAGTCCTAACAATTTTTGATTCTTGGTGGCAGAATAAACAACATAGCCTACTAAGGGAATCATCGTAAGTACTGGAATCTTTGTAAAGATTGCTAACCCAAGCAGTATACCAGATGATGTGACTAACAAGGCCGCAGGACTTTTTCTCGAGTTGAAATTTGCACTGTATAGCGCCAACAATATCGATGATAGAATAAATGGTAGTTGGATAGGTTCTAACCATACCCTCCTCAACATCCAAGTGATAGGCATGACTGCGAATAATATTGATGCAATCAGGGCTACTGTTCGGTTATAACGAAGCTCTGTTATCCTGTACAGAAAAAATGTATCAGCAACTGCAAGAATTCCCATTAATATTCTTGGAACAAGAAAGAGTTCTTTGATGGATGACGGATCCGCAGTTGGATGGGTTGAATTTGGGTAACCAACTATACCCAAAACACCGGCCAGAAAGAGTTGGCCAAAGTACGGATGCGTATAGGGATGAACCGGAAAGCTGACTAACTCACTAGGGCCTTCTTGAGGGCCTAGCCCACGTAAGACATGCATAGTCTTCCTAAGATAATGGTCTTCGTCTCTGTAGATACCCGGAAATCCTTCTAGATTCCATAAGTGGGTGAAAGCAGAAAGTACTATTGGGATTAATATTATCAGTAATCTAGAGGAATAGACGTTCTGACACGTTTTAGGCACTAAAATGAATGATAAATGTACCATTAGGGCTTTGCTACCTATCTTTATTATATCGATTCCTATCAGAAAGTAGTTATTTTCCTATCCTTCATGATCGAAGAATTGAATGGAATTTACACACAAATCAAAAACTCTGACATTCATCTTCATATTCATTCATCTTCATATTCATTCATCTTCATATTCAATAGTAGTCCATTGTTCTTAGTTATGAATGGTGATTCTTTTAATTCTTCCTTCGCAAATCCGACTCTTTTAATACCTACTAATTCTTTATGCTGGAATTATTTGATTTGCTGAAAGTCATTATGAATAGAATGTCTTTCCATTCTTCAAATTTGCGACCAATTCCAATTTAAATCCCAAGTTCAATGTCCATTTTGGTTCTGAAAATATCATTTCGAGCTTTGTCAATTCAACTATAGTACTAGCTTTACTTTTCAATGACTCCATAGAGTCAAGTACACTATTGCCATATCACACACATAATTAGTAACACGATTGGTAATCCTTGAACACAATGATCTATTATTTAGTCCTGAATAGCTGGCAATGTTCCCTATCATTGAAGATTATAGATTAGAACAACCTCATGACTAGTCTAGTGGAAGACACCCATTAGAGAATGTTTGACGATTTGGGCGTGTTAATCAACTTTTTTGTATTTTGGAACTATCATATTCCTAGTCCGCATATCAGTGTTCCATCAATACTTCTCAAACCAATACCTCGTGAATCAGATTTTGAGTCACGCGTCTGTGGATGACAATAGTGATTGTGAAATTTCTCATTTTTCCCGCTTCAGGAAAAGATTTTATGACCAAGTATTTGAATTACTTGACGGTTGCTCCGGTGGTGTAGTAGTTGATTAATTCCAGCTGCACAATACGGTCAAGCATTGTGGCCTTTCGAGTCGCAGATCCCGGGTTCAAATCCCGGCCGGAGCACTACACAACAGTAGTATAATATCGATCGACCCACACACCATTTCCAAATATCCACCGTCTCCAAGGCATTTACCTCCATCTTCAACCTATTCGATAATCTCCCGAGGAGATTTCTCTCTTATCATTTCGAACTTGACTGGATGAGCAGAAGCCGTTGTATGCAGGAGTGAACTTTCAATTATGGTCTCTATATCGATTCATGTTCAAATTCTTTCGACGTCTTGTTCAAGAAGTATTTTGATGAATAAAGTTGGGGGTACATGATTCCACAAGCACAATCCCTTCTGTCCCCCTATGAAGCGTTCCGTAAATGGTATGACGAACTTCTACTGTTATGGGTTATCTCCCGTGTCTTTCTACAAAATATCAACTACCTGACTAAAATACCAGATTGGGAGCGAATCCAATTAACTTCTCATTTAGAAGTAATTCGATCAATATCTGAAATGGCGTGAATAGGTGTACGATGTGATACTGACTGTAAGAACAACCGGCAAGAGAACGCATGACTCCCCCGCAGATTAATGATCAGATAGACAAGCTAGCATAGTCAACGCGTTAAATGGAATTCGGATTTGATAAATAAATTGGAATGCGAAGGCATTTTTGGAATTAAGATGGCAAAGTATAAATTCTCAAATTAAACGAGAACACAATTGCTCTAAAAAGAATAAATATCCAGACCAATTCACTATTGTGGGCTAGACTTCATCTTTGAATCGAAGAAATGCTGAATCAAATCCACTTACAGAACAGTTTAGCTCCTATTTATCAAGAATAGACGACTCTTTAGCTCGTGAGCTAGATATTTACTCTTGGTCTGAATTTTACGCACCTCTTCGATATGCTTCCGATGGTGGCAAGCGCATAAGACCACTAATACTTGTTCTCTCATCAGAATCAGTCAATGCTGATAAAAAAGAAGGAATTGATGACAATAAAGAGGAGATTTTTTTGGCCTCTTCGGCGATCGAATTATTACATACAGAGTCTGTAATTCATGACGACATAATAGACGAAGAAAACCTAAGGAGGGGAAAACCATCATTTCACGTCAAGTATGGATACAATAGTAGTATACTTACTGCTGATTTTGTCCTCGGCATTATACTCAACATAGGCTCAAAAATAAATAGTCCCAAGATATCTGCCGAACTATCAAAAGCCGCAACCAAAATGAGCGAGGGAGAAATGATGGAGATAATGTTAGCAAAGGACCCAAGGCTAAAGGAAGACGATTATATCAAAGTGGTCGAACATAAGACTGCATCGCTTTTTGAAGCTGCAGCGAAAATTGGGGCAATCTTGGGATTTGGCCTTGAAGATGAGATCCGTGCCATGGGAAGTTTTGGTCATCTTTTGGGAATTGCATACCAAATCCATGACGATCTATTAGATTGGAATAATGAAGATAGACTATTCAATATGCTTGTAAAAAACAATGAACAATCAGTAGAATTCGTTGCGAAGATGGAAAAGTTATTTCTTTCTTATTCCAACAAGGCAAAAAATGAACTAAGAAAGATTGCAGATTCCGTCTCAAAGAAACACCTAGAACATTTGACTGACTTGACGTATATCCAGATCTAAAATTAAGTTATAATGAACTTACACTTTCCAGTATATTACTTCTAATGCAAATACCCCCAAAAACTTCGCTGTTCCATAAACCTGTAAACTTCTTGATAGATTCTTCCTCATATTCGTATTAATTTAGGATGCTTTTATTTCCTATCCATGGTCTTGCGGCTTTTTATTCAACATTCTTAGAGATATTATATTTTTTACCTCATTCATTTCTTCCTCTTCAGGGATTCTTGCGTAATTTGAAGTAATAAAACTAAGACAAGAAGTTAGAATTTCACAATAGACAAATCCATAAATGAAATCAGTTTCGTTAGTGTAGCTCAATCTATTTTCCTTATTGCTTAGACGAATCATACTTGCAACGACAGGAATCATCGCTAGTTTTCTGTCGATCAGTTGTTCAATAAGGGCCTTAGTTGTCGTATCTAAAGACATTTACATTTTTTGATTGCGTTCGTGGTCATTTAAAGCTATTTGCTTTAGTGTACATACGAAACAAATGACAGTGAAGATTTTATGCCCTCTGTCATTTGCATACCTCAGTTTTATTGTAAATGAACTTGACCAACAATCAGAAATTAAAATTAATAGGCGTGGTCGTCATTTTTGTGTTTTTTGAGGTCAGGAAATTTTGAAAAAGTCCTTTCACACTTTTCACATTTCCATTGGTGAGCTCTTGCCTGATTGAAAGTTTCAAAAGTCTTCTCCCCATTTGTGTACCTGCCGGTTTTATGATCATACATGGATGGGTTATAGTGGACTTTGTACTTTATCGAATTTGGCTGCAACTCAACTCAAGGGAAAATAAGACTCCGTGCCTTATATATTAATATGTTACTGTACTAAGGATTATAGAGTAAAAAATGACCATAGTATTTAACTTGTATTTGGGATACCGCTATACTTATAGCACAGAGATTAGGAAAAATACTATTGTTCTCTAAGGTGTCAGATATCTTGTCATCGATCAAGGACGGTTCTATTCTAAAATTTAAGGACAGAGAAAAAGCGGCACATACCCTCGCCTCAGTTCTGAAGGATTCTCTAAAAGGCGCTTCAAGAGAGGAGGTAACTGTGATTGGAATTCCTCGTGGAGGTGTAATAATGGCCCAAGTAATTAGCCAGAAAATAGCAGCTCCTTCATTTGACATAGTCATTTCACGAAAATTGTCTGCACCGCACAATGTAGAACTAGGGATAGGTGCGACTATGGAAGACAGTACGCTTTACTTGAATGATTATGTAGTAAATGCACTGAAGGTAACCCCTGAATATATAGAAAAGGAGAAACAAAAACAGATTGAAGAGATCAAGCGACGAGAATCTTTGTACAGAAGCAGTGCCAAGGGGTATGAAATTAAAGGAAGGATTATTGTTCTTGTTGATGATGGAGCTGCAACCGGTGCTACCTTGGTTGCAGCAGCGAGATGGATAAAGAAACAAGAACCTAAGAAATTGATAATAGCAATTCCTGTTGTCCCAAGGGAAACTCTGGAACTATTGAAGAAAGAAGCGGATCATGTAGAAGCAGTGATTATCCCAATCACAACGAATTTTAGATCGGTTGGTCAATTCTATGAAGATTTTTCCCCAGTTAGTGATGAGGACGTAATGAAAATAATGAAGGATCAGAAATGATAAGCTATTCCCAGATATTCATTTTCTTGCTATTCACAGCATCAGTGGAATAACTCTAACCCCATTGAAAGAACTATTTTGATTTTGGCGTATTTTGAGTATGTTCTAGCGATGGTGTTAGAAAGTAGCATCAATTCAACAAGTTGTGTTTTGCTTTTGTCTTTCCAATTCCAGGCAATAAACCCACAATTCAAAAAGGAAATAGATTCTATCTGGGTGATATTGACATTGCATGAGCTAGTTGGGATAATGCGGGCACTGATTGTGAAGCAAATTCTAGAATAGGTCCATGCCATATACCAAAGCCGACCATGAATATCATTGCAAATACTAGGACAGCTATCATTGATCTGGGTTCCTTAACGCGGCTCATATCTGGACCTTCCTCCATGTACATTTTCCGCATAATCCATGCGTAGTAGCCAAGTGATAGGGCACTATTAAGTACTCCTGCTATAGCAAGGTAAGGTCCCCACCATACCGTTTCGCCAGTATTTATTGCGGCCCCAAATATTACCAGCTTGCTCCAAAATCCATTTAGTGGAGGTACTCCGGCGAGTGCAAGAAGAGATATTGAAAACGCAATTGCCGTAATAGGCATACGACGTCCAAGTCCTCTGTACCTTTCTAAACTGTAACCTGCAAGGGCCGTAGCTACTGCTGCGGCTGCAATGAACGCTGCAGACTTCATTACTGCATGATTCATTATATGGAACAGCGATCCTGTAAGAGCCTGGTCACTATACGGTGCAAGGGCCAATCCTATCATTATGTAGCCTGCCTGTGCGATACTTGAATATGCAAGAATTCTTGGAACACTTCTTTGTACTAGGGCTCCTAGATTTCCGAGTGTCATCGTAAAGATAGCAATGATAGCAAGGATAATCGTCCAATCCAAGTTGAGGACAAACATTCCCAACACAATGACACGAATGGCAGCTGCAAAGCCAGCTTTCTTTGTACCAGCAGCCAGTAACGCTCCAATTGTTGTGGGTGCACCTTCATAAGCATCAGGGAGCCACATGTGAAAGGGAACAAGGCCCATTTTGAAACCAAATCCCGCCACAAAGAGTGCGATCGCAAGGAGTCCAACTGGTACCAAATTCTGCGGCAAGGTAACAAATGCCATAAGGGCAACACCGATGTTAGTACTCCCGGTAATTCCATATACGAGACCTATTGCCACCACTAGTATTGCGGATGAAAGCGCGCCAAAAAGGAAGTATTTGATGGCTGCTTCATTTGATATAGGATCTCGTTTTGAGAATGCTGCAAGTGCATAAGTTGGAATCGACATTAATTCCCACGATACAAGCAGCATTACCAAGTCTGTAGAGTATGCAATTAATATCATCCCTATGCTAGACAGAAGAATCAATGAATAGTACGCCGCGGGATTGACTCTGCCCTTCATGAAACTCCACGAGGAGACTGTTACCATTATGGATACAATTAAGAACGTGATAGCAAAAAACGACCCAAACATGTCATTTGCAAGTAAACCCTTACCAAATTCAACCGGCGGTAGTGGTTCTCCAGAAAATATTCTGTAAATAACGTAACCAATAGTTACGATCAGCGCACCTGATGCTATAGCGCTGTACAGCTTATTGTTTGAGCCCCGTTCCTTTTTGAATGTATCAATTACTGGAATAGCAAGACCAACTGCGCCCAGAATAAATGTCACAACCAGAGGAGTCGAAAAGAAATCAACCATTTTAACTCGCCATTCTCCTCTATAAGAACAACATCATAATTATTATCATAAGCCCCGCTGCAAATACGAAAAGATATGTCTGTGTTATTCCAGTTTGACCAGCCTTGATTACTTTTGAA
>JBAWET010000112.1:0-5268 GCA_049591355.1 Nitrososphaeraceae archaeon | reverse complement strand
CTCAATGAACCAAGCAGTTTTTAGTCAATCCCTAAGCGATGTATTCTCTTCATCAGATTTAACAACACGGATAAAAATAACTCTACTTACATAAATCCTATTTTTATCACAGTGGGAACAGCAGGCGAAGAGCTGCATGATCTTGTGGCACAATATCCCTTTGTTGCTACTCAGTTCAAACGGAATGGCTTTCTGGATGTTCACATTAGCAATAACGGAACAAGGCTAACAGGAATATTTTTCGACAGCCTTAGCGAAACAGATGGAGATTATTTTACCATTGCCAAGCTCTGAAAAACTACAGAATGATTAAACCGAGTTTCTAAGGCAAAATACACGAAAGTCAATTCTTTACATTTTCACATGCACAACTTTCAACCTTTGTGAATAATTTCACAATCGCCACTTGCGAGATCCCTGTCGACACTGAAGTTCAACCATGCTTCATCCTTTCCTTCTCCACAGATTATTACGTCTTGACTTCCATCAGGTGTTGTTGAATTTATGGAGCCTTGATAGATCTTATCGTCTCCATCTTCTCCATTTAGTGTATCACTTCCTAATCCACCCACAATCATGTCATCAGTAGCTCCACCCATAATAGAGTCGGGACCGTTATTTCCAAGGATAATATCATTCCCATCTCCTCCCAGAATTTCATCTGCTCCATTTCCTCCTGAGATTCTGTCATTCCCAGTACCTCCTATAATTTCATCGCTTCCATCTCCTCCTGAAATTTTGTCGTCTCCTTCATCTCCGATCATTTGATCAGTACGATTACCGCCGCTCATACCATCATCTCCATCCCACCCTAACATAACATCTGCGCCGTCAAGACCTGTCATGATATTTGAAGCATTATTGCCCATTATGACATCGTCCATCTCAGTTCCAGAGCATAAATCGCTTCCGACACATTTTACAATATTCTCAGCTCCTTGGACGAATTGAATAACCGGTACGTAGCTCACCATTAGAAAGAATAGAAATCCGAAAACAATTCCACATGTCATATGGTCGACTGGAATATACTGCCTCATTATTTTGGTGGTGCGTGGCATACTGATAGTATCACAGATCACTTACTATAATTATACTGATCCGTCAAACACTTTTCTGTGTGGTGGTGAAGATTATTTCTATCAAATGAAAAGCAGTGTATAATATCAATGGAAAAAATAAGGATTACCGCCTCAGGTTATTCAAATGAAGGGTGTTTTACTTCACTTTCACAACTTTCCATGCAGGATGAATTTCATGCCAGCCCTTGGGCTTATCGGTTACCCAGGCACCCCAGACATCAACTTTATCACCTGTTTTCGGTTTAACCACGTCCTCATTATGTTTCTGATCTTTGGGAACGATTTCTACTATAAGATAGCCGCCTGTCTTTTTATTGTTAATCTTATTCAACAAGTCTTTGTATTGATCTCTAACTTTTAGTGCAAACTTGTAGTCACCGTCATTCATCTTTTTTGTATGCTTTACCGTTCCAATAACTTCTTCGCAGTTTGATAAGATCTTTAGATCTTTCTTGTTAGATGCCCCAGCAAGAACGTCACCACTACGACAATTACTACCTTGTTTCGAAGCGTGGACATTGAGTATCTTGTTATCGTCTTGATTTACCTGCTTTGCTTCATCTTTGGATAAAGTTAAGCCGGCCTCTTCAAGAATTTTATCTTTTATATTTTCAACATTGTTTTTGACGCTTTCGGCGTTATTAAGTCTAGCAGATGTTTCATTTGTGCCATCTTCTTCCTGAGACAGAATTCTATCCAACAATTGTTGCTTAAGGCTTTGCTTGTCAATGGCCACTACTGGCCTTATATGAGACACTCCAGCCATAAGCAATACACCTGAAAGAACTACCAGTAAACCTAACTTAGTATACAACATTGTTTTCAATTTTAGTTATTTCCATATATAATATATGATAATAGATTTTCTAAATTTTTAGAAAGAGAATTGTAAGTTCACCTAGACCTGAATTATCATTTCAATACCAGTGAGACATTACATATATAGTGATGTCAAACGGAAAATACATTATGATCTCCCTAAGAATACTGCGGATAAAACTTACAACTTATTTTATAGTTTTAGCGATTTCATTGTTATTTTTGATATACCCCACCAATACCCCTGCTTACGCCTTGGTCATAAGGGGAACCCCGGGGAACGATAACTTGTCAGGAACTCCCAAAAACGATAATATGGAAGGCCTTAGAGGAGATGACAACATAGTAGGATTGGGGGGAAATGACGTTATTGAGGGCTCTCAAGGAAAGGACATACTCAAAGGCTCCGAAGGAAATGATTATTTGAATGGCGGGCAGGATAATGATCTACTCTATGGCGAGATTGGCAATGATGAATTGAATGGCGCGGAAGGACGGGATCAATTATTTGGAGGGCCCGGTGACGATGTACTATACGGAAGTATTTCAAACGACATCATAAATGGTGATGAAGGTAATGACCGACTTTATGGCGGACCAGGCAATGACACGCTTACAGGAGGAGTAGGTGCAGATTATTTTAGCTGTGGTATGGGATTAGACAAAGTAACAGACTATAATCCAGCTGAAGGTGACTCTTTCGTCGCTTGCGAAGTCGTAACCTAACCATAAGCATCAATTAACATTACAGTAAACAGGCTTAAGTCACCAAACCGTGTGATCCGTTATCGTACTCTTCTCTATCAGAGAGAAAATAGTCAGATTTCAAGAATAATATTCTAATGACAACTGTCCTGAATTAATTCAATGATTAATGGCAAAATTATCTAGTCTAGCTTATTTGGTAAATTGTTCTATCAAACCCCAAATCCCAAATCCCATGGATTGAGCTATTGTTCATCCCTAAAATTTATTCTGCCATGCTCCCCATCACAAAATGGCTTATTATTTGACGCTCCGCAACGACAAAGAGCATAATGTTCTAATGAAGCCCCGTCTCCGAATCTTATGTTTTCTCCGATTAATTCTATTCCGCCAGTTATACAAAAATGACCATTTTTTAAAACTGTTACCATTGGATTTCGTTGTTCCGAAGGATTTCTTTATTCCACTCCGTCAATGGAAAAACTTAGTGCACCTGAAGGACATTTTTGCACAGTATTAATTATTTGTTCAGTTTCAGCACCATTAGGATCAATCCAAGGCTTATTTCCTGGCTTGAACACTGTAGGAAGATCTTTAACGCATTCGGCTGCATGGGTTGATTGTGATCTCTTTTCCTATATAGTCACGTCTATTGTCCCTGATAGTCTTGTTATTATCATTGAGAGTTTTGTTTACACTCGAAAATCCAATTATACTATGTGTGCCATCACAAAAAGGTTTGTTGTTAGAGGCACCACAGCGGCATAATGCAATTCCCCTAATTGTTGACAAGGGTTCCCCCTTAGAATTTTGAAGATGGTCCACTACTTTAGCTTTCATATTATTGATCAAATAATATGGCCCATTCGTAAGTGTTAGAATCTTTGGCTTAGATATTTGCTCTTTTTCATTATCATTTGATTTCATTGCAATTTCATCTCTGTAATATTGACGAGCCGTAACTATAAGTATACACATTTTCACAATTCATTTCTTATTATTTGATCGCGAGATGATATTTAATAATTTTTCATTTACTAGTCGATCCTAGCGAATTTGGGGGATACAATCGAACCACAATTCCAATAGAGAAAGAACCGAATCAGGACGGGCCCAGAACTTTTATTTTTTAGTTAATTACTTTGCTTTGAATCAATGCATCTCGTTATCGATAAACCAGAAGAAGGAGAAAATTTTATATTTCAGAAGTAGGATTAGGATTCACTTTCATTTCTAGCATAGCGTGCTTGATCATGGTGCTTATTGGTACAAGCATATAACTGTCAAACCTCCTATTGAGCATGATGCCATATTTAGAGTTACACGCTTGTATCACAACTTATTATTGATAGTTTCGAGTTCTTGCCATTAATTTTCCTATATCTGACCTGGAGGTCCCGTAAAACCGATAAAGTGGATCCAATTTCGAGTGTTTGACATTCATAAGTGAAGCAAACACAAAGGTAGTTAGGATTGTCTAAAGCCCGGAGTAGATCATGTGAGTGATTTAGATGAAAATGCTTCTATTCTATAACCATTTAACCCCAGTATGGTTTCTTTGTTTAGGAAATAGAGATGTAACTTTCTTTAAGATTGATAGTAATCAACTGTCCATTCCATACTATTGTTCCATACATCCAGCTGAAAGAGGATTGATTGCAATACTTCCAAAAGATGAAGGCCAAATGACTACTGATGAAAGATTGAAATTCCTCGCTGCAGTTAGTCCTTCCCTCTTCGATCAAGAAAATCAAAAAATACTGACTCGTTTACAGAGACAATTAGATTCAGCAGTTGTCGAATACCTTAGTAATCCTCATGCACCATTAATTCAGAATAAGATACTAACCATAGTATTCTGGGATATCAGTCACTTTTCAAACCTATCTGAAAAACTTAAACGGTATCCAGAAATGGTTGCAATGTTCCTTAACGAATATTTAACAATGGCAATTCCGATAATACATGAATATGGGGGAGTGGTTGATAAATTTATGGGGGACGGAATACTTGCATACTTTGGTTTTACAGAACATAGCGATGATGAATCTAATGGAGCTATAGACGCAATACTTGCGGCTTTAAAACTAAAAAAATCATTTCGAACTGTAAAGCACGACTGGACAGATATATGGAAATCGATTATTAATTCTGACGTCGATACTGACATAAAATGTGGGATAAATACTGGAAACGTATTGGTTGGCCTTACTGGGAGTATAGAAAGAGATCAGTTCTCGGTGATAGGAACTCATGTAAACTTAGCTAGCAGATTAGAAGGGATAGCTCAAAATGATCAAGTCGTTATATCATCGTATACACTAGCTAAAATTAAAGGCAAATTTGACGTGGAAACTGTAAGAATAACAGGGGATGAAAAAATAAAATCATTTGAAAACATTTCTGAGTATCATAAGGTTTTGGGAGAGACAAGAGAATTAGGATAGCATGGTATTTCTTAGTAATAGCATCTGTGATTTGAAAATACTCAATATTAGCAACTACGGCATCAACATAAAACAGATCTTTTTGTTTGTTTGAGGAATTGCTTCAACCGCCGATATATCATTTAATATATAATTCAAAGTATCGAGGTAGTCCACCTGTGGGGGAATCTGTTATACTTCCCACTCAACATAATCGGTATTTTTCTGACTGTATC
>JBAWET010000111.1:0-3159 GCA_049591355.1 Nitrososphaeraceae archaeon | reverse complement strand
CCTATACCCCAGTGCTATTCAACAATCATATATTTGGGTATAGCAGACTGTCAAATAAAAACACATTAATGCTCAGTTAACTAAGTTACATATAATCTTTATAATAACAAATAGGAATTGAGGCATCAATGAACAAAAAAAGGAGATCATACAATCGTAATACAAATACTCGTGGATCTAGATTTAAATTTTCGAAGGGTCTGATTATTACTGTTTTAGCAGCAGCCGGAATACTTTCTTTGCTTGGTTATGCTGGAATCCACTCTCTAATTCCCGTTAACGGAACAGTCCCAGTCTTTGCGGCACCAAGGAATAGCTTTATCAAAGCTACGCATTCGCAGCAAACTGGCTATTATTTCTTAAGCCAGTCAGCGGGTGGAGTTAAGGGTTCGAGAGGTGGAGGTGCGTCCGTTAATCCAGTGTACTTTTTAAAGAAGGGAAGTCTTGAATCAGTTCATTTAATTAACGAGGACTATGATACACACTCAAAACATAATTTTAATATCGATCAGTTTAAGGTTCATACAAAAGACTTGGGGTACTTTGAATCACAAACGATTACCTTCATCGCCGATAAGCTGGGAACTTTCGAATACTATTGTACAATACACCCAGAAATGAGAGGAACTGTAACTGTCGAGGGGTAACACTATTGACTAACATTATGCAATTATAGTATTTGTCATGTTCTGAAGACCCAAGTCGATTTCGGGAAAACATCACAATACAAACTTGTGAAATCTAAAAACCGTGTAAGAGATGAATAAATACCATCACCTAACAATTCTCATAAGTTTGACATCATGTTATATTCCTTGCTCATAGGTAAAGAAAAGGTAATTCGCATTCTTCCAAAATAAGCATTTTCGCATTGTTTTTTATTTCTTCGGAATAACAAAAGGGCAGTTTTGACAAACAATTAGGTCTACCAAAGTGACATGGCACAATCTGATAAAGCCGTATGCATAGAGTCAAAATGGATCGATTTTTATTTCATTGATCCTTATTCACACCAACAAGTTCATTCATGTGAATAAATAACTGCAAAAATCTAACACCTTTGTCAGTTATCTTATATATCCGGCGTTCCTCTTCGAACCGAATTAAGTCATTTTTTAACATGATGGCCATGTATTTTTTCAACTGATAGTGGGAAAGGAAAGATTTGTACATAATTGTAGTAATACCAGCACCATCCATATTATTAACAGATTCCAAAATTGATGCAAATATGTCTGTTCGACTTCTATATTTCATCGTGATAGTATAGGATATAATACTAGTTAATTTAAATGTGTTCAATCTCAATAATAATACTCCAACATTAAGCAGAAATTCATTACTGACACTAAAAAGTTAAGATTAGGTCATGTAATATAATAGAGGCAAAAAGGAAAGAAAGAAAACTTTATGCAAACTAGACATCAATATTCGGAAGATGTCCCTTATAACAAAGTAAATCAAACGCGGAGGGAAATAAATTGAATAGCATAGATCACACATTTCCATATTTACTACTAGGATCTAAGGATAAACAATTGAATACATTAGATCCCAGGTCGCGGCTCTCTTGATGCAGATTTTTTTGATATGGTCAACGATGGTGAGGTCAAGATTAATCCCTAAAACAGAGATCTATGATTGTTGTCAAATTAACTTGGTGAGCATAGTAAAAAGAAAATTTTTTTCAAAATCAAGTCCTGGTGGTCCAATCTGGCTATTACAAACTGGCGCTTTTAGTTATTCCTGACGAGTTGTTCCTTTTGATAAAATATTACTCCAATATGTAAACAGTAATAAGAAGAACGTTTTGTGTTATCATTTGGATTTGGAGGAAACACAAATTCGGTACAAGATTACCCAGCTTACCGACAATGACATAACTGTGGCGCTGTCTCTTGTTGAAGATGTCGAGTTGGAATCGATTTCTCAACAGCAGATGATGTTGGAAGCCGTAGAAAGAGCAATAACCGACACAGAGGTTCGACAACAGCTCAAACCCATTTTGGAAGCAATTCTTAAAGCTCAACCACAAACGGTAATTAAGTCATATCCACAAACCCTTATTCAGGTAACTATGCCAAAAAGCAGATATGAAAGGATTGGATATCCGAAAGTAGGCGATAGATTATTGATCGACCTGAAAAATGAGAATCCTAATACTGCTTCTTCTATTTGAATTACGGCGCGGTCTAGAGTCAAATGACTCGTCTAGAAATAAGGGCAGACTCTATTCGTCCTATTTCTTCTTTCAAGTCCGGATCATTAGCAAACTATGTGTTTCACAAAGTTCCGAATATCGTAGTACCACGCCATAATTGTATACAAGATAAAGAACCTACACCACTGCCATGCTGGATAAGGATTGGCAATACCTCTTGTCATTTTTTGCTGTTATGACGGGAATAATGAAGTGGGACTTTGACAAGCCATGGGCTGTATTACAGCTTTTGAATACCGATATTTGTATCATGGATAAACAGATCCGGATCATCTTGTTATAGAATTCAGATATCCTATACCGAATACATGATACCGCCTGACACAACTGGGACCGTTTCAACGCCAGTTACTTCTTTAACCCTAGCGATCAATGCATTGAACCAAAGACTGTCTATCCCTTGACTCCATATTGTGATTTTCTTGTAATCCTGTTTCACTCCCCGAGAAAAGTAACCATAACAGTCCTCAACTGTTATATTATTATATTTCTGACTTATTTCTTCTATGACGCTCTCCGCCTTTGATATTAGGTAGATAATAGTCAAGGTAGGAAATGGAATTGTGCTAGATTCTGCAGACGATGTGTCCTCAGCCATGATGATTACATCCAAATAGAATTATCATGACTTATATCTGGATTTCGTGAAGTAGAGGTCGAATTCTTATTGTCCAATCGATTTTTGGCATTTGCAAAAGCTGATCTGGGTTATTGGAAATCCAAGTCTTCCTAAATCTGATTCCATTGTTATTTTTACATAAAAAACCTGTTTAATTCTATTTTTATCCATAGGAGAAGCCAAAACTATATTTCCTTCCTGAATAAATTAACTCCACATGAACGCTGAAGAGTTCTCAAAGAACATCTTGAATCTCGATCCGCGCATTAGGTTTTCAGGGCTTGTTGAAAAATCTGGGCACCTATATGCAGGTATTATG
>JBAWET010000110.1:0-10897 GCA_049591355.1 Nitrososphaeraceae archaeon | reverse complement strand
AGGATTTATGTAAGTAGAGTTATTTTTATCCGTGTTGTTAAATCTGATGAAGAGAATACATCGCTTAGGGATTGACTAAAAACTGCTTGGTTCATTGAGGACGAGATCAAAATTAGTACGCCTGTAACGGTAACATGAAAACCTCCCATTATTCTATAAGGAAATATTCTGGTACACATGTAGCTAGAATCCCAACCAGTGGCACAATTTTACATGTTGTCAGGTATAACATTCAAATGCATATGTGAGGACTTTTTTTAGAAAATTCTTCAGTCGAAAACTCAGCGAGAATTAATCATTCTCTCTTTATCAGGGGGTTGCGGAACGTAGTTAAGTACTCCTTATAAATAACATGCCATACTTTCCTTCATGAGAAGTAAGAAAGTCGCCTTAGTACTCTCATTGATTTTAACTGTATTTATTATTGGAGCAATTCCACTTACAAAGGTATCGGCATTTGGGAATAGATGTCCCACTGTCTGGCAAAGATCAGAAGGAGTACACCTGTGTATTGGAACTGAACTAAACGATCACATCGATGGTAGCAAGGCTCCGGATGTTGTCATAGGACTTGCCGGTGATGATCTTCTAAGAGGAGGATCTGGTAACGATGTTTTGCAGGCCGGTTTTGACGATGATAAGGTATATGGAAATTCGGGAGACGACAACTTGCAAGGAGGGCCTGGCCTTGATCAGCTGTACGGCAATTCAGGTGACGATATTCTATTCGGAGGTTTCGATGACGACTTTATATCAGCTGGGGATGGAAATGATGAACTCTATGCCGGCGACGGTGATGACGTACTACAAGGTGGGCCTGGGGCTGATTACTTTGATTGTGGTGGTGGATTCGATATAGTCATAGGATTTAATCCAGCAGAAGGAGATACGAACGCAAATAACTGTGAAGATGTGATTCAACATCTTTAGAAATGCTTTCTTTCGATGCTAATGATTTCAATCAGAGAAATCCTGTTGTTGTAGTAGAAATAGAAATCGACGTGAGGACCACGGATAAGATATGATTATATTTGCCTTAATTTGGAATCAGAAAGACAATGCCCGAAGTTCGCTCTAATTCAAACTCGAGAGTTGTCTATTCGACTTTTATTCTAGTCTCACTGGTTCTGTCACTTATCGTCTTGAATCTCAATACCTTCAACTACCAGTTCCAAAAAGCCAGTGGAGCCTACGTCAAAGCTAAGCCCATTTCGGGAGGACCCAGTGTCTTTGATCCAAATTTGAAGTTAGAAGTAGTGTTTAAAAATACTGGTAAACTCGAAACTCCTGCTACGAGTATGGCGTTTCTCGGTCCAGATGATATATTGGTCTTAGAGAAGAACGAAGGGAGAGTACAGAGAATTATAAACGGACAACTTCAATCCAAGCCATTGCTTGAGGTGCCAGTTGGAAATGAGGTGGAATGGGGTATGCTTGGGATAGCCATTACAAAGAATGCTGGAAAAACGTATGTCTTTCTATATTATACTGAGGCTGAAGCCGATGGTAAAGGAGTCTTGGGGAATCGCCTGTATAGGTATGAACTGGTAAATGACAAATTGGTAAATCCTCTTCTTTTGTTAGATATGCCAGCAACTTCTCCTCAAAAAGGTCAGGAGAACAATCATGATGGTGGTAAAGTTTTGATTGGTCCCGATCGAAACGTGTACGTAGTGATTGGTGATGTGGGAAGTAGAAATGGTCAAGCTCAGAATAATGAAGGAGGTGATCCTGTAGATGGGACTAGTGGCATACTAAGAGTGACTCAAGAAGGACAACCTGTAGGTGAGGGAATACTTGGTGATACCATCCCGCTAAGGTTATACTATGCGTACGGAATACGTAATAGTTTTGGATTTGACTTTGATCCCATAACAGGTAGTCTTTGGGACACAGAGAATGGAGCTAACGATAAAGATGAAATTAATTTTGTCAAGCCAGGGTTCAACAGCGGCTGGAGTCAGGTAATGGGCTTTCCACCAAAGCGATTCAATCCTGAAAATGATTTGGTCAATTTTGATGGAAAGGGTCATTATAATGATCCTCAATTTGTTTGGAAACAAACTACTGGTCCTACAGCCCTACAATTCTTGAATTCAGCAAAATTGGGCAAACAATATGAGAATACGATTTTTGTAGGTGATGTAAATACTGGAAATCTTTACAACTTTAAACTGAATGCCGATAGGACCGGATTGCTTTTGGAGGGCCCACTCGCAGACCATATGTCAGACACCCCAGACGAAGAACAAAGCGTAATCTTTGGAGAAGGATTTGGTGTTATTACTGATATAAAGGTAAGTCCGGATGGCTATCTGTATGTTTTGGGGTTTGATGGAACAATTTATCGAATAAGTTAGGAGTGTCAATCATTCTATTCCTAGTTAAATAGTTCTGGACTACCTTCCATGTGGGATGAACCTCATTTCAGCCGTTTGGTTTGTCATTAGCCCATGCGCCCCACACCGGGACTTCATCGCCATTGTTTGGTAGATCGACCTGAAGAAGACGTTGATTAAAGGCTGTGCCATTATCGAAAAAAACAAGCCCAGGCAGATTATCCGAAGATGTAAATTTTGCAACTAGTGGTACAATATTTATATATTAATTCCGCGTATATTAGTATAATTATTAACGTTTACGATGAAAAATTTACTATGTTCAGCATGTAACGTTGGAGACAAAATGATCACTGATCTTGAATCAGGTGAAATAGTCTGTGGGAGTTGCGGAATGGTGGCCCAAGGACAGATACAGGACACAAGGAGAGAGTTGACTGAGAATCCTGCTAGTGGACTCAGTAATGTATCTGGGGTCGGGCCACAGTCATCATTGGCAATGCATGACATGAACCTCTCCACCATGATTGGAAGGTCCAACAGGGATTCAAATGGACAAGTGATTAACTCGAGCAATCAAGCCAAAATGAGTAGATTGAGAACTTGGGATATGCGGACCCAATTTACTGACAGCTCATCTAGAAACCTCAGAACAGCATTCACTCTCTTGAATAATTTGAAGGATAAATTGGCCATTCCGGATTCTGTGATTGAGAGGACGGCATACACCTACAGGAAAATTGAACAAAAGGGTCTTGTACGCGGCAGGACGATTGCTTCTCTTCTCGCGGCTTGCCTCTATCTCACTTGTCGTGAATTGGGCGTACCAAGGACTTTAGATGAGATTCAAGAAGCTAGCAATGTGAAAAAGAAGCAGGTGTCAAGGGACTATAGAGAAATAGTGCTGAGTCTCGAGCGAATTGTTCCTCCGGTAAATTATTTCCAGTGTCTGGAGAAAATATCGAACAACCTTCAATTTGACGGAAAGATAACAAGAAGTGCGATGACATTAATGCAAAAGATCCTAGACCTTGGGATTTCGGCTGGCAAAGATCCGATGGGACTTGCAGCAGCCGTACTTTATATCGTATCGCAAATTGAAGGTGAAACCATAAAACAGGCAGACATCGCAAAAGTAGCAGGGGTCACTGAAGTAACACTCAGAAATAGAACGAAGGATGTAAAGAATAAACTCTCCCTAATTTCCTAGGAGGTATTATCTACTGTCTGCGATACACATGTTCTGTTTACGGTATTCAGACATAGTATGTCTATAAGTGCTGCAAAACTGATGATTAAAACTGATTGTTTTATCATACACTGCTCTCTTGCTTCTGACTCCTAAAGGGTAAGAAGTGATTATTACCAGTATCTAGAATATAGTTAAATTCAATGTTGTGCTTATAATTTTGTTCTTCCAAGAACATCTTAACTGGTGGAGGTCTATTCAAGTTAGCAACCTCCAACAGTTTCCCCTGCTGACTTGAATACATGTTGACTTCAGTTATTCTAAAATAATTCCACTTTTTATCAAATTCCTGTAATGTAGCAGATGTAGATTCTCACAAAGATCTTGCACACCTAAAGTGTTTTATGTGATGTTACCTCAATATCATTACATGAAAACTACAGTTACATCAGTTTCTGAAATTAGCGTTGACATCGGAATTTCAAAAAATAATTTGGAAAAAATAATTGGCCTGCTTAATCACGATCTAGCAGATGAATATATTCTTCTTACCAAGACTAAGAAATATCACTGGAATGTAGTAGACCCAAGATTCAATGATTTACATAAGTTTCTAGATGAGCAATATGAGTTGCTCTCTGTGGCAGTAGATGATGTCGCTGAAAGGGCAAGGTCGCTAGGTGGAAAAACAAAGGCAACTCTGAAGGAGTTTATTGAATCGTCCCAAATTCGTGAAGATCCAGGAGCCTATCCGGACGGGGACTCAATGCTAGGAAATCTGTTGAAAGATCATGAAACAATAATAAAAACTCTCAGAAAACATATTGAAGAATGTCAAGAACTGGAAGATGAGGGCACAGCTAATTTTCTGACAGATAAAATGGAAGTACATGAAAAGATGGCGTGGATGCTACGGTCATTTCTACACACAAAATAATCGCATTTTGTTCAATGTAGAAATGGAATGACGTTTTGAGCGAAATCAAATTTCTCATTCGCTAACCGTTAATTCTATTATAAAATTAATAACTAGAAAGTAAAACTATGTTTGACATTGTCTGTAAGTCTAAAAGTTCCAGTCACAGTAACAAAGAATAATAATAAACAAATCTGCTTTTTTCTGAACCTATCACAATGCGTGAACTATTAAAAGTGAGTCGGTAGCATAGCAATTATGAACTTAATGCATTGACCTATTTACAATATGAGAAATTACTGCATGTATATTTGAGCCATGCCCCTCTCTCCGTTCCGAAACGGTGATCTAACAACTTTAAACTAATTTTGACGTTATTTCGGCATGGAGTATATTTTTGCACGTACTAAGGAAGTCCAACAACTCGAAAGGAAATTGGCAAGTGAAAGTGAAGCCCACCAGAAAAATGTAAAATCGCTTCATACTCCAACTTTGATGCGTTCTCTTAAAAGGAAGGTTCAATTGATAAACTGGACATTACAGTTAATAGAATTGAATCCAAACATTCCAATCCAGGAGTTAGAAATCTTGATTGATTGTAAGATTGACAGTTTAGAAACGGAATTGAGCGATGCTCAATCCCGGTGGCAAAGCGATAGAATCTATGATGAAATTAGATCCTTGGAATGGATATTGTTTATGATTAAAATACTGCATTCTTCCATGGATAGATTCATCTGGTAAAGCTCAAAAATTCACTTTTTTTAAAAGGACTAATTCGTAAAAAGAGACTAACACAGAGGTCCAATCACGAATTTGCGTACAGACATATTCAAACTGATACCCCTCTTAATTTATTTTGTCTCAGACTTACCTCTTTTGAGCCTACCATTATTATAAATTGACAAATTTAAACAACATCTTCATTTGAATTCTTCTTTGCATTCTAAAGGAAAACTTTGAATACGGCGTTCATGCGAGAGTATTCAATTCTGTAGTTGCGTGTGACTAGGTTCTACAGTCTTAGTCAACAAATAGTATCTCTGCACATATATGGTGATCAATAAAAATATGGGCGAAAAAAATAATCCAGATAATAAGACTCATGCTACAGTAATCAAAGAAAGCGAGTTACCTATTAAGAGGACATGATACCAGTTAATCAAGATCTAATTGTAAATGCTGTTGAAAAGGTAAGCAAAACTGTTGTAAATATTGCAAGTGTAAGGACAGTACATGACCAACTATTCCGTGTATTTCCAGTAGAAGGTGTTGGCTCGGGTGTAATAATTGATGAGAGGTGCCACGTCCTTACCAACAATCACGTAGTAGATGAGGCTCAGAGATTAAAGATTACGCTAACTGATGGAAGGATGTTCAATGGAAAAGTGATAGGGACTGATGAGACAACTGATTTGGCTGCAATAAAACTAGATTCGACAGAAACGCTTCCATTCGCTTCATTGGGAAATTCTGATGATTTGAAGATAGGTCAAATAGTGATTGCAATAGGCAATCCATTTGGTCTTACTGGAGGGCCAACTGTAACAGCTGGAATTGTAAGCTCATTAAACAGAAAGATCCAATTTGAAAAAGGGGTACTGGAATTAATTCAAACCGACGCAGCAATAAATCCAGGTAATTCAGGTGGACCACTTGTAAACACAGAGGGAGAGGTTATAGCAATTAACACAGCAAAGATGCCATATGCACACGGTATTGGATTTGCAGTACCAACCAACATTGCTAAAACAGTGATGACAGATCTAATACAGAATGGAAGAGTAATCAATAGACCATGGATTGGAATCTCGTACGTAAAAATAACAAGACAATTAGCTCAATACTATAGATTACCCACCGCAGAAGGGGTGTTAATAGCACAAGTAGAATCACACAGCCCAGCTGATGATGCAGGATTAAGAAAGGGAGATATAATCGAAGCAGTGGACGGCAAGAGAATAGACAATACTACAGAAATTTCACTAAATGTGAGAAAGAAAACTGTAAATGACAGTCTATCAATGACTATTAACAGATATGGAAGACGCTTTGAAGTTCCTATCCAGCTTCAGGCCCGACCATAAGTCTTTATTATTTTTAGTTGTATTTGTATTGGTTCAAACGATGTTACGTATCTCACCTATTTGGAAAATCTTCTCCACATAGTCCACCAGAGCAGGCTGAATGACCGGTAATTTCTATCTTGGGATTTCCGTTACTGTCGCGTAAAAGATTGAATTTAACCCACGCCTCATTATTTTTAAGTGTCTTTTCTATAAAGAACCCATCAGGGTTAGACTTACTGACAAGATAGTATGTTCCCACAGGCGAACCAGTTATGTCGATGGACTGCCCCTCTAAGGCCATATGATATTGATCAACCCAACCAGGACTAATGCCCTGAACACCCGAATCACAGGAAGAATATCCTCTTTCATTGTCTGGAGAATTTCCCTCAAGTCTCACCCAATCAATTAGACAAGAAGTAACCTTCAAAGATTCTCCTATTATTGGGCCACCTACACTTCCTGAATGGACTGCAAAGCTTGCAACACCACTAATGTGGAAATGCTTATGAGCCGGGTGATATACAGATACGCTACCAGTCGAACACGTAGCGACAATATTTCCGCTAGCATCTAGGAATTGCTGGTTTGCCTTTTGAGGAGAGTTCTTGTCAGCAGGGATTACTGGGACCATCTGCCATACTCCATCACCCGTATTGGCTATACCATTGGTAAGTCGCAGGACCTCATGTTGGTCGGCATTAACAAGCCCCAATTGTTGTGGAACCACCGTCTGCAGATCCGGGATGAGTCCACCATTTGTATTACATTTAGCCGCATACACATCATTCATGTACCACTTACCCAAACCAAGGGTCGGCAACACTAGGCATAGACCTATCAGGATACAAAGCGTCATTGTCAATTTCATTCTTTATAGAATCACATAACTCGTGCTATATACATACTCTTGAGGTTTTTCGAAGATGAACTTGAAACATTTTTTCGAACTCAAGCCTATCTGCCAAACCATCTCGCCTAGCGTCCTTTCTCAACACGACAATTGGTGTGTCTGCCAAATCCGGATACCTCATTAGTGTTATGATTTTTGACGTTTAACTGGCAGAATAAGAATTCCTCAAAGAATATGAATTTATTAACCAGGGTTGAGTAAACAAGCCTGAAGACTAAATTGAACTATAAATGATAGGATGTAGATTATTAAGTTGACAATCTCTCCTGTTGCAAGAAACAATTTGTATAATGCTTTCAGCCTGGTAACGAGAAGTAGGAAAAGGCAATTAATTTGTATGGCTTTTGCTTGCCTTGTAGTTATGAATATCCTAATGGTCTTCAGTTCACCCGAAGTTAGACCAGTTATGATAGACCTTACAGCTGTTCTAACTTCAGGGGCAGCATTCTTCACTTCAGGGACTGCAATTTTATTTGCATATTTGGGAAAACACAAAGTTGAATCTTACCGGTGGTTGTTCACAGGCTTGATGTTCTGGTTCTCTGCAGAGGTTATCTGGGCATTCACCAGACAAGTACTTGGAATTGAAATTCCCTATCCTTCGATTGCTGACGGGGCTTGGATTGTTGGATATGGATTCTTTGCGATTTACATATACCGAATATTGGAAAAAATGGGAAAGACAAACCCTATTGATAAAAACATGGTTGTTTTGATATCAGTAGCAGTAGCACTATCATTAGCATACGTACTTAACTTGACTTATGGTGTAGCTGACTTACTCAGTGCGGCGCAAGATATCACCGCGACTGTGGTAAGCTTCGCTTATCCAGTCTTGGATGGTTTATTATTGGTTCCTTCTATGGTAATACTTTGGAGCTTCCGGAAGGGGGATCCATCCTCAAATCAGTGGAAAATGATGTCAGTCTCTTTTGTATTACTAACTATAGGTGACATAGGATTTTGTTACTGCTTTGCACTGGCACCATCGGTGGCTGAAGAATTTGAATGGGTATGGGCAATATTTTACAATACTGGATACATTTGTATCGTTGCTGGTGTGCTCTGGTCTGTTTCATTTACCAATAATAGTCAACCTGTCAATAATAATAAGAGCGAGATGGAAGATAGACTAAAGTCGAAGTAGACGAGGGACGTGGAAACAGCACAACAACGCTCAATACTCTTGCAACTAATATGTATGCTTTATAGCCTTTGTTGCATACAAAGATTTGACGATGAAATGTGATAACGCCAAACTTGGGAGTATCCAAATTACAAGTCCTACAAGTGATTTCTGATCAGACTTCAATGGATATAATTACTGCTTTATCCAATAATGTAACTAATTCAGGTAATCTTATGCATGTACTGGACATAAGTTATAAACAGTATTATGATAGGAGTTCCAGGCTCTTGAGTATCGGCTTAATCAGTCGAAAGAATGGACAAATTAGCCTTACATCTTTCGGGCAATTAATTTACAAAGCGCAATTGAAAATCGCGACCGCCTTTACGCACTCTTCGGAATTGAGGATGATAGATGCAATTAAATCACACTCTGGGATGTCAGAAGACGAACAAAAGAGAATAATCGACAAACTACTTGATGACGCTGAACTCAAAGACTTGATTACCTGCAGTGTAGATTTGGGCTGTTCACAGTCAATTGATTTGATTATCGCAATATCTACTTCTTAGATATCTATCATCAATTTCAATTCGGGCGAGCCTAGTTTAATATAGAATTTATCTTCCTTAGTAAATCTTCATTGCTAATGGGTTTTCTTATAACCTTCAAATTCTCTGGTCTTTGTGATTTATCTTCTATATCGGTCAATTGTTCGTGGGTTGCAGTGATTATAAATCCCTTCATTCTTGAATCTAACTCCCTAATTCGTCGATACAATTCTAGACCAGTTAGATGAGGCATTAGGTAGTCTAGCAGTGCTAGATCATAATAGTTAGGCTTGAAGTTCTGCAAAGCAGTAACAGGGTCAGCGTAAGCATCCACAGAATATCCTTCACCTTCTAGAATCATTGTAAACAACTTGAGATGGTCTTTGTCATCGTCTACTAACAAAATACGTGTCAAGGGATTAATGCCGTTCATATGATTTAATGTCTCTAGTTGATTCTGATTTATGTTAGTAGTGGGACGATATTTTTCTATCAATTCTGTCAAGTCGTCTAAGGAACAGGGTTTTCTTAATATCTCTTTGACACCGCTATTCTTTATTTCATCCAACATCCTTCGATTGGTTGAAGCCGTAAAAACAACAAGATTCTTTGACTCTATGGATCCTTCTTGTTTGATTGATTTGATTATATCGATTCCAGTAAACTCCGGCATGGCTATATCCAGCAAAATAAGATCAAATTTGTCTTTTCGGATTCGCTCTAATCCTTCCTGCCCATTATCGACCGCGCGGCAGTCTATATTCTTCGCGCCACAGTAGAAACTTACTGCCTCAGCAATCTCATGGCTGTCGTCTACTAGAAGCATCCTCAAATCACAAACGACCTGTTTCTATTTGATCACATTGGAAGATAAAGTTATCATCGTTACTCCCCTTCCACTCCGTACTATACCCGATTTTAGTTGAGTTCCATCAATACCCAAAGCCATATGTACGAAAATGTGTAATTAAATCTTTAAACTATACGACAACTAGATGCAAACATGACTAAAAGAAAGGGTGAAGCTGTAAAACTTACCTTACCTGTAAGCGAGCGGGATCATATTCAAGGTCCACAAACAGCACCTGTAACTTTGGTAGAATATGGAGATTATGAATGTCCGTATTGCGCTCAGGCCTATATGATTACAAAAGAAGTTCAAGAGCGTTTGGGAAGCAAACTTCGGTTTGTATTCCGTAACTTTCCCGTTACCAAGCTTCGCCCTAACTCATATCAGGTTGCACTTGCATCAGAAACTGCTGCTGCTCAAAATATGTTCTGGGATATGTACGACTATCTATTCAAACATGGCCAAGTAAATACTGATGATAATTTAATGCTCGCTGCGGAGAGCCTAGGCCTAGACATTGGAAAGTTTAATGGTGAATATCGTGAGCGTACTCACAGTAGGCACCTGGATGAGGACATAGAGAGTGGCAAGAGTAGTGGGGTAACGGCTACTCCAACTTTCTTTATAAACATGGAACGATATGATGGCCCTTGGGATTTAGATAATCTGCTTAGTGCACTTGACTAAGCTAGCGTGTTTGCTTGGAGACAGACAGGCCAATAGCTCACACAAATACTTGTATCATGCACTCATTCAGTTCTATTACAGTTTCCTTAGATTGGAATGTTATTCCTAGTTTGGGTTCAATTACTGCTTTTAGTCTTTCGCTCAATTTGATGCCACAAATTTTCATTCATCTAAAATCAGAAAATGGGGTGATGCGAATGATGTTTTAGGTCAACTATACTGACTAACAGAATTACGTTTATCAGTTTACTTTT
>JBAWET010000109.1:0-5287 GCA_049591355.1 Nitrososphaeraceae archaeon | reverse complement strand
CTACAGGCTCTGTTGTTATAGACGCTAAACTGGGTGGACTATTGGGTGTTCCTTTCATCGCGTTTGCCCCGTTTGTTGGTGTCGCTATAGGTGTTTACCTATTTGGTAAAATTTCAATGGCACATTTCAATCCTGCCGTAACAGTAGGTTACTTTATTACGAAACATATCACATCAAGGGAGCTTCTAAATTATTTTGCAGCAGAAATAATTGGTGCTTTACTTGGAAGTGTGTTTGTTAAGTACGTAATAGGCCAGCATGCCAACTTGGGTGCAAATGCGCCTAACTATAATTTTCCTATATTGGTTATATTCGGTATTGAAGTTGCTGCTTCAGCACTGCTAATGGTCGTTATTTTATTAGTTGTACTTACAAAAGGATTGAAAGGTTTTAGTGGGATAGCTATTGGGGGAATAGTTGGATTAGACATTTTCTTTTTCTCGTTTATTTCAGGTGCATCCATGAATCCAGCTAGGTCTTTAGCACCTGCTCTACTCTCAGGTTCTGTTGGAGATTTATGGCTATATTGGTCTGCTACATTTGTTGGAACCTCGATAGTTGCTTTCGTGCTAAGACGCAAGTTTGGTTCTAAATAATTTGTGTCTACTTAAACAGTTGTTAAGATTGAGAAGGGATAGCTATAATAGGCATTATTGTTCTTATCTCGATTGTCAACAATTAGTTATCTCAAATTGAATTAATATTATCTTTAACATGGGCCAGTGGTTTGTGAATCATTTTAAAACAAATTAAAGCCTGATTCTGATAAAAGTTATGAGCGTGCACACTGGTATAGAATGAATTGAGAATTAATCCACTTACCAAAACAGAGAATACAAGTCCAACTAGTTTCATCTGATTGATAAGACAATTCACCTACTAATAAGGTATCTTTATTTTTGCGTCTATACAAAGGTAAATTAATAAGCTATATTTTATTTTTTCCGTGCCAGCAAAATCTGCTAGTTTGATTATTATTGGATTGACAGTAATGACGATCTATGGGGTAGAGTACATTGGCGCACACATACCAACAGCAAGTGCACACTTCTTCGGTGTCCCAATTCTCCAAAACAAGACTGTGGGGAGCTATAAGATAGTATTCCAACCTTATCCTCTAATCCCGTTAGCTGGTGACAACTCAACACAAATCAATCTGAGCGTTCTTGACGAGGAAGGAAAGAATATCAATATGATGTTCTCGTCTTTGAGTATTAAACAAAAAGAAACAGGAGATATAGTGAAGACCTTCCCATTTAGGCTGTACGAATTTAGCGATATGACTTTTCCTTACACCTTTACAAAGAGTGGAACGTACGTTGTAATCTTAAACTCAAGAATTAACGGCGATCCGGTATATTCAAAGACCCCGTTAGTTGTTGATTTTGATCTGCCGGTCAAAAGCGGAGGCTTGTTGGTATTATTCAGTGAGTTAATGACGTACTTTTTGACTCCGGCACTCATAGCAATAGCAGGACTTGCAGTTTATCTAAGAATAAAAAAGAAAATCTAGGAGTCGGAATAGTGGTTATCAATAGCTGGTCAGAAAATCGCAGGTAAATTAATCTAGAGTATGTTCTAAGCAAAAGGATATATCAAGCCATAAAGAAAGGTGAATTTATGAAGTTGATTATGGGATGTAGCCTTGGTATAGTTTTGCTTCCACTAGGAATAAATTTTGCAAATTCTCAGATCTCTAATGAAACTAATACAACTTTATCTTTACCTGCACACAGCAACCAAAATATTTCCATTATGAACATTAGTGATTCTGAGGCTCCTGAGAAGAACTCTTCCTTTGTAAATTCTTCGGCTTTCCATTTTAAATTTAAATTCAAATGGGGTTCGAAAGGTACTGGAAATGACCAGTTCCAACGTCCGCATGATGTGGCGTTTGATTCAAAAGGATTTGTATATGTCACCGACAGAGAAAATAATAACGTACAGAAATTTACGCATAATGGGACTTTTGTAAAGGCATGGGGTTCAAGAGGTTCTGGAAATGGTCAATTTGTTATCCCATATAGTATCGATATTGATTCCAATGACAATGTGTTTGTAGTCGATAGAGAGAACCACCGCATACAAGAGTTTGATAGCAATGGCACGTTTTTGAACAAGTGGGGTAACGGGAGAGGAAGTGGCGATAACCAGTTTAACCGACCCGAAGACATTACTCTTTCACCTAATGGAATTTATGTTACCGACACAGGAAACGACCGAGTTATGAAGTTCAATAATAACTTTACTCTGGTTACTAAATGGGGTAGTAAAGGAACCGGTAATGGGCAGTTTGATCACCCACATGCAATAGATGTCGATTCAAAAGGTAATGTCTACGTAGGTGAGTTAGATAGACCGGGAGTGCAAGTGTTTGACAGCAATGGAAAATTTCTCAAAAAGTGGGGTTCGGCAGGCACGGGGAACGGACAATTTTCTATACCTCAAGAACATCTCGCAGTAGACAAGAATGATCGTGTGTACATAGTTGACGGGGCATCAAATCCAAGAGTTCAAATCTTTGACGCAAACGGCCATTTTATTACAGAGGTAGGTACAATGGGTTCAGGCGATGGTCAATTGCGGAAGCCAGAACACGTTTCTATTGACTCTGAGGGCAACCTATTTGTAGTTGACAGAGGAAACGCAAGAATGCAAGTCTTCTCTCCGGTGAATGGCACATCCTAATAATGAACTTGGAAACATCATGACGATCTAAATGATGTCATGACTTGTTGAGGCACAAGAAATTTATACATACAAAACTTATTTTTGCGTCTTTAACGATTAATACCACAGTATTTCTAAAACTCAATCACAAAAAATATAGATACCCGAAAAATACTAAGATAGTTGCAATGAGAATTTCATCACAAATGGAAAAAGCAATCAATGATCAAATTGCTTATGAAGCATCAGCTACCTATGCGTATGTTGCTATTGGCTCATGGTGTGAAAGAACTGGATTTGAGGGTGGTGCAGTATTCTTTTTCGAACAAGCTACTGAAGAAAATACGCACTTGCTAAAGTTCATTCATTATCTTAATGGTGCTGGAGCGGAAGCGATAATTCCAGGAATAGAAAAACCTCAAGGCTCATTCACTACACTAGAATCTACCTTACAAGCTGGTCTAAAAAGTGAACAAACTGTTACAAAGCTCATTAACAATTTAGTAGAAATTGCTGAAAAAGAAAAAGACCGTGCTACATACTCCTTCTTACAATGGTTTGTAAATGAACAAGTAGAAGAAGAGACCTTATTTCAAACAATTCTTCAAAAGTTCGAGATACTTGGAAGAGACAAACTAGCAGTATATCAAATCGATCAATCCTTAGCCGCAATTAGATCCAAGAATATGACTAAACAAGCAGATCAAGAACAAGCTACAGCTAACTAGTTAGTAGAAGATTCCTCCACTCTTTTCCCATTCATAAATTGGTAAGTGACACAAAGTTGAACTTGTCTCCTCATATTAGTGAGGTCAATCATGATGAGGACAGTGATTTGTGAATCATATTTGACAGGGTTTTTAGATTTCCTTTGGGATTACAGAGATAAACAGGGAACGAAAATAGTACATACAAAATTAAGAACTAATACTCTTGGAAAAAGAAGACGCCTATTGTCAAGATATTAGCTAGTCCTTATTAATCTCGAACAAATGCTTTGTGTTTGCCGTAATTAAAATCAGGAACCCGGAGTGGTATGAGTTCTGGGCTCACTCTTTGCATTTATATTTTCTACGCCGGTTAGATGCAGTAATACAAAACCAAGGCTACCCATATCGGCATCAGTAGAGTCACAACTACACATAGCTATAACGCCTACCTGTTTGGTAGGGATAAAGCCTGCAAAAGCATTCCAACCATTGATTGCTCCGGTATGAATGATCGTCTCTGTTCCAAAATTAGTAAGCACACGCCATCCTAATCCTCTATATTCACTATAATTCATTGGATTCGCAATTATTGATGAATGTCGTATCAAATGTCCTAACTGCATCGCATCATCTAGTTTGGTATGAATTAAACCCAAATTTGCGGACACATATTTTAGCATATCAGGAGCGGTTGAGCGAAATGCTCCAGAGTCTGCCAAGATTGTAGGTATTCTTGGAGTGATTATTTCTTTACCGCCCAAGTGACCAACAGAAAATCTATTGTTGGTTTCATTCTGTGAAAGAGCAATTTTTGTATCATTCATTCCTAGCACATCTAGAATTCTATCTTTAACTAACTCCTCATACGAAATACCATCTGACTCTAACGATAATATATGTCCAAGTAGTCCTATACCAAAACTTGAATATTGAACTTGTGCACCCGGCTCCCTAGTCAGCTTGGTATCCGATAAGGCTTGATACAATTGGGTCACATTATAATTTGGGTTAATATCCCCAACAGTATTGTTTAACCAAACATTAGAAGGCCATTCAGGAAGTCCAGAGGTATGGTCGGCCAAATCTTCAAGCGTTATCTTCTTTCCATTGAACTGAGGTACCTTGACGCTGGGAGGAAGAAATTTTTCAACTGGATCGTTTAAATTTACTATTCCTTGCTTTACCATGTCAGCAAGAAGTAAGGTAGTGAAAGTTTTTGTGATAGAACCTATATTGAAGAACGTATTTTGATTTACAGGTATGTTATGAGCAGTTGACATATTTCCAAAGCTAAATATTTTAGTCCCATCGGGGTCAACAAATCCTATGACAATAGCAGCATTAGACTTGTTGACTATTTGATCAAAAATGAAACTCTTAACTTGGGCTGATATTTCTTTGTATGTAACTGAGGAATTTGCATTAGTGTCAGGGGGAGAGGTAAAAGAAAAAGCAAAAGTTGGTAATAAAGTCGAAACAGAGATTCCTATCATTGCAAAGATTATTGCCACAAAAAAAGGAGTCAACACGGTCATCTTATTTCTGTTCATAAGCATAATGAAAATTCTAAAAGGACTCTATATACATGATTAGGATTACAAAGTTTTGCCAACAATTTCACCTATTGCAATTCCGCTAAATCCTCTCAATCCTTTTGTATAAACCACTGCGAATATTACTGCCATTAACAGTCCTGATGCTAATACTTCAATACCGAAAATAACGGGAAGTGGAAATCTATAGTTAGGGACATTAGCACCAATGGGAAGGTGAATCATATTTGACACGCTTTTAAGACCTACTGATAAATTAATAATCTGCCAACAAAGTTAAAGGTAGCACAAAATTAACCTAGTTGATACTATAACAACATTTCAAAATTGGTATTCAGTTTACACCACTAGCAA
>JBAWET010000108.1:0-6833 GCA_049591355.1 Nitrososphaeraceae archaeon | reverse complement strand
GCAATTGATTCGTCAGGCAACGCGTATGTATCTGACGTTGAGAATAACCGTATTCAAAAATTCAAAAAAGATGGTACTTTCATCAGAACTTGGGGTACTGAAGGTTCAGCTAACGGTCAATTCAATGCTCCATTCGGTGTTGGAATTGATTCCTCTAGCAACGTGTATGTAACTGACAGTGGCAATAACCGTATTCAAAAATTCAAAAATAATGGTAATTTTATCAGAACTTGGGGTACTTTTGGTACTGTGACTCAAACACAGGCCAGTTCTATAAACCCATTTGGTGAAAGTGAGACTAATCCTTTTCAAGTATTTGGAGATAACACTGGCATGTTTACCTTGTTAAGTAAACTGAATAAACACTGAATCTATTGATTAGTGGATGGAAATACAAAAACATTGAAACTTACTCGAGACGAATGTCCAGACATGTTATGCAATTACTCAGCCAGGCTCGGCAAATTAGTCTGAGTAAGCACCGATCTGCTCAGACATAATCTTTATAGGTATTTTCTTGGTCAATAAATATCGAATTGTCATTTATCTCTTTAATGTTCTCTGTTTTTATTGTGATATATTTTGGCCATATTTTTGCAGAAGACAACCTAGTAAATGGGACTTCAGGCTTCAAGGATACATTCCAAAATTCCACCGCCACTATCAACAATAACTCAAACTATTCAGCTTCTTTTGAAAACGCTACAAAGTACGCTTATGTTAGAGGATGGGGTTCAGAAGGATATGGAGACGGACAGTTTCATCGAATACATGATCTTGATTTCGATCCGTCTGAAAGTCTACTATACGTGGTAGACCGTGACAATCATCGTATTCAGGTCTTTGACAAGAGTGGTAACTTCAAATTCAAATGGGGCTCAGATGGAAAAGGTGATGGACAATTCCATGTGCCATACAGCGTTGATGTAGACTCTGCTGGCAATGTATGGGTAGCCGATAGGAACAACAACCGCATCCAAAAGTTTGACAAGGACGGCAATTTCTTATTCAAGTTTGGAAGTCCTGGCAGCGGCAACGGTGAATTTAATTTACCCAGACAGATCGCTGTTGATAGAAATATTCAGTTCTTGTATGTGGTAGACAGCAAAAATCATAGGGTGCAGGTCTTTGATAGTAATGGCAAATACATAAAGCAGTGGGGCGGGGAGGGAAACGGCGACGGTAAGTTCGATCTGCCCATATCTATTATAATGGACAACAACGGCGATTTGATAGTAAATGACAGAGGAACTGGCCGTGTCCAGAAATTTGACCGTGACGGCAACTTTATCCTGAAATTCGGAAGTATTGGAAAGGGACCAGACCAGCTTGGAATAGCCGAACATATGGCCGTGGACAAGTATAACAATATTTATGTTAACAATGCTGCGTCCGAGGCCGGCGTAGATAGTCAGGCCAAAGTTATGAAATTCTCACCAACTGGCAAATTCATCACAAAGTGGGGAGACAAGGGTGAGTTCATGGATCCCGAACACCTTGCAATCGACTCCGAAGGAAACGTCTACGTTTCCGATAGAGGGAACAATAATATTCAAGTTTTCAAGCCTGTGATAGAGTAGAATTAGGTCGGGGCTGCGACCCTAAAGACAATGTTCTGATAGTATTGCCATTAGTGGCATGCTTGGAACGTTACTGTCAAGCTTGACTAGACGCAATCAAGCATTTGGCAACCAGCGAACTTAAGGAAAGCTTCGATAATTTGTTTTAAAGAGCGGTACCAAAATCATACCTCTTTCTATCTTTTTATTCCCTCCAATATCTGATAAATTCAGCCGTCACGTCCCATATTGAAGCTAAAGTAACATCAGATTATTGCCAGTCAAAAGAATCCAAGTTTTTGTTATTGTTATTATTTCTATTGACTTCTATCCAAATAATTTTTGTATTTTGCAGTGTCAAGTGCGTATAAGAAGGCAATATTAAGAAAATCATTGTCGATGCCTTGCTCTAACATTGCTTTGGTATCGGTTAACGTTCTTGTACTCCCGTATTCTTGAGGTGAACTCATTGAAAACATTTCTGGAATTTTTATATAGTTACCAATTAGGTTGTTCATAAACTCATTGGGATTACTTACCTTCGGTATTCTTATTCTCTCCTCAATTATGTACTTTGCAACCCTTTTACCGAATATCAAATCATACCCAAAATGTTCCGCAATTTTTTGCATTATTTGCAAAGGGTTGATATCTTCTTGACTACCAATAAAATCATCATATATTTTAAAGACGTCCTCTATATCATATACTGGGGCATTCCAAGTACCTTTTGTCAGTAAATAATGACCGTTCATTTTTTTTAAGAAAAGTATTATTGTTGGTCCATCCTTAATTCGCATCACTTTCTTATAGTCATAATGTCTTGCAGCGGTTTCTGCCTGTGACAGACTGATGCCAAATGGATCTAAATACTGTTCCCTGATTAGATTGTCGACATGAATATCCAAATCGATTTGTATATCTTCATAGAGATTCTAATTACTTTTCTATCTACTTAAACCAAAGCATGCGCAAAAGTAATATAGTCAATCCCGTCGCGACCGTGATTCCAATTATTAACAAATTCGATCTGTCTTTTTTCTTTGGGTTGGGTCGTGATTCAGACATTATAGTTAATCTCCCTCCCTTCCATTTGTATGTTGACGTTATACATTCAGTGGGTGGTTAATCCACAGCAATATGTCGATAATACAATGCCGTTTTCGTCGATAGTTATGCCTTTGTACTCTGAGGCTAAAGTGTCGAAGAATGTTCACAAAAATAAGAGTTGATTGAAGAAGTTGAATGTAGACCAGGAAGGTGTGGGAGCAAAAGCTGAATTAAGAATCTAACATGTCTTTCACTGTTGACACCAAGGTAGATATTTTCACAGGTAGCAGTAAAAACTTGTCGTACCCATCCTTTGAAATATCAAACGCACTCAAATCTAAGCCAGAAGTAATTATGATTTTGATATTTTTGCTCAACGCTTTCACTTCTTTTGCGAACTTTCCTTTAGGCGCGTTTAATTGGCTTGCATAATTGATGAGGACAAGCGAAAACTGGTCTGGGTTTGATTTTATTTTGTTTAACGCCAAAGCTGCATCAGTGGAAGCATAGGTTTCAATTTTTTGCAACTCAAGAGCGTCTTTAAACAAATTTGCCAAGTCTGCATTATCATTGACTATTATAACACAATTTCTTGGTGAAGATTCAGGTTGGTACACTTATTATTTTAGTCTTTCATATTATTTAATAGTCAAAGCATTGCCTAACACAAAAAAAGTCAAGTCTAGATTAATTCTTCAAACTATCATTATTGTATCTTTTTTGGTATTTATCTAATTAGTTTTTCTTAATTACAATATATGACTTATTTCCCGATCACGATGGCCGAGAAAGTATGAGAACTGAGGAATAAGTAGGTGAATTCCCCTTAGACAATCAACAATACTGTCGTTACCATCTGAGTTATTCTTTTATGCTTCTGCTAGTGACTTGTTTATCGTTCGTGCGTTTTCAACACCCACTCTCCAAAACTCCCTGTTAGCATCAGCCAGGTGTTGAATGCCTTCCATGCTGACCATGACCAAATTATTTGCCAGATTAGTAGCTGATATAGCATTATCCACGAAATTGTCGACCATTCTGCTGTAGTACTCCGTCAGTATCATCGGAGACATCCACGGTACAAAGTATGACATGTATCTTTCCTGAAGCTGTGGAACTAAAGATGTTGCTTCCCTTTGAAGTTCTATAAAATCATACCCAATTTCCTTAGTTGCTTGGATAGTTCCTTCTTGTAAATCACCAATTGCTTTAATATACTTCGGAATTTCTCTTTTGGCTTCGTTAACTGTTTTCTTTATCGCTCTTTTAGTTTCATCCAATACAGTTTCGATTGCTTCTTGTTCTTGTTCTTGAACTGTTGAACTAGACGCACTCTCAACGGTTTCTATTAGTTCCTCTGCTTCTTTCCTAGTCTTCTCGTTCGGTGCTAACTCTGCTACAATTTCAACCTCTTTCAGAGCTTGTTGCTCTGCTTTATCGTTTTTATCGTCAGATTTTTTGTTTAGATTCTTGGATGACATGATTAAATGAGGTCTTTGCTGTAATTAGAACCTATGTATTAGTCAAGTATACATGGAATTTAGGCTATGAGTTTAAGGTATTCGTGGAGCATTTTAAAGACATCGGGAAAAGATCTGGTAGCTTTTGGGTAGGTAAGGTAGAGGATGTCGTGTACTTGTAAGTCCTGTGCTACTCTACACCGTAGTAAAAATGTACCAGTTGCGGAACTGGTTATTTTGTATTGTTGAGTATCGAAATAGCCTCATCTAATTTCGTGTCTGTAGCATTAATGTGTGAAAGTAATTTTGCGTACGGAACTTCATCCTTTATCATTTCACGCAAATCTTTGCGCATCATGCCTTCAAGCTGTTTCATGATTTCGCTGCCTCCTTTCTTCTCTAGTGGTGTTTCAACGTATTCAAAGTTATCAAGATATGCCCTTGTTGCAAGTTCTTCAGCTCCACTGAAGTTTCCCTTTTTGTATTCAGTTGATACCTGATTTAGTAAATTACGTGCTGTTTCTGTATAAACTATTGAAGGATCTATATTTTTGGTATTGTTGGTCGATTCTTGTGCAAGCGCAGTTGAGTTATTGGCAAACGTTCCGAAGGATAGATAAAAGCCAATCACAATGGAAACAGACATTAGTTTTATTTTCATAGTTAGGCTCACCTAACATCAAAGAACTGTGATGTATTTAAACAATCTGGAAAAAATTAAGCTCGACCTTAATTTATACTAGTATCCTTATGGACCGCCGGAGTTTGAAGGGTTTGCCATTTTAAGTCATTTATAGGATTACAATAGTCGAGTTTTATCCACAAAATATTAGCCTTTTTCTATTTAATTACTGTAAAGTGGTCTTTGATCGTGCCATCAGAACTGTCATAAAATGTGCCAGTTAGGTTTCTACCGTTACTAGTTATTGATATGTCTAGAAATCCAAATGCCAGATACTGCACAGCCATATATCGTGCCTTCCCATTCAAATCGTGTAATACTGATCCTCCCGTTCCTACGGTAACATACACCTGACCAGCTGGATCTTTATAGGATTCAATGTCATTGTCGGTTACTAATGGACTTGAAGATGACTCATTATTATAATTAATTGGATAAGTTCTTTGATAATTGTGGTTATGAGCTTGCAATATAATGTCTACGTTGTATTTTTGAAATAGAGGATGATACAGATCTCTCAAAAAGTTATTTCCTGGATGTTCAGAAGGAGAGCTATATTGTGGTCTATAAGAATACACTATGGTCCAGTTAATATCTGGATTTTTTGAAGCTGCTTCAAGATCGTTCTTTACAAAATTATACTGTGATGAGTTGATATCAAAAGGTATTTCTGTGGCTAAGGCAATGAAATGAACATTTTCATAATTGAACGAATAATATTCTTGACTCATGTTAAAATGATTCTTGTACTGCTTTAAAACAGAGTCCGAGTCATAATCGTGATCGCCTAACACGATTTTCAACTTTGGTTCAACAGGAGCGACAATATTAAGCCAGCAATCAGAGTTATCTCTTTGATATGATAGATCTCCTAAAGCAAGTATCACCTCCGGAGATTTGTTATTTATGTCGTTGATGATTTTCTCTGTCAAAGGACTACAACCCATATCTCCGACAGCGGCAAAACTAAATCCCGTCTTCTGTTCCGATTGAATTGAAGGTGATAAAGAGTAAGTTGCAAACGCAGCCTCTATCTGAAAATATATGGCACAGTTAACTATCACAAACACAGCAAAGAGTGAGTTTACTTTCTTCATAGGATTACATAATTTCTGTTTTGAAGAGATCTTCCGTGAACTTCCCGAAGGAAGTTTTCCACCTTCAATTGAGTCTCCCATCTATATCTACATTGGTACTATGAGAGTGTAGGATTTGTTCTAGCAGTGTCAACTACTGCATTTCCTAGTTTACGGGTTTGAATACTTGGATATTGTTATGTCTCCTATCGGTAACGTAAACATTTCCATCTGAATCTATGGCAAGATGTTCTGGATCTGTAAACTGACCGTCACCTGAGCCGGATGATCCAAATTTTGTAATAAAGTGACCATTCGTATCGAATTTTTGGACACGCGCCATTCCGCTGCCATCAGGGCCTGATTGCGGATCATTCACGTATATATTATCAAAACTGTCAGTTGCCATATGTTCTATTTCTGAAAACTGGCCATCACCCTTGCCTGCCGAGCCAAACTTTAGGAGGAACGTACCATTACTGTCAAATTTTTGCACTCGACTATTTCCTCGCTCATTCACAATCAAGTTCCCTTTGGAGTCCATTATAATAGTAACAGGCAAACTAAATTGTCCATTACCTGTACCTAGTGTTCCCCAACTCTTGACGAAAGTCCCATTAGTGAAAAATTTTTGAATACGATTGTTTTTTGAATCTACAACGTAAAGATACTTCATATCCTTATCAACAGCAACTTGCCTGGGATTGTTAAATTGTCCTGGTTTTGCACCAAAAGATCCGAATTTGAAAAGAAACTTTCCATCCTTGTCGAATTCTTGAATACGATGATTACCTCTGTCAGCAACCCAAACATTACCATTAGCAACAACATCTACACTATATGGCACTGTGAATTGTCCATCACCTGCTCCCTTTGATCCCCATTTGAAAAGAAACGTTCCATTCTTGTCAAATACCTGTATGCGATTACCATCTCTATCTATCGCATAGAGACGTGTTTCTGAAGGATTGAAGTCAATGTCATGTATTCGCATAAATTGTCCATC
>JBAWET010000107.1:0-2102 GCA_049591355.1 Nitrososphaeraceae archaeon | reverse complement strand
ACGTCAGAAACGTTTTGAATTAACATTGTAACATTTATTGCCCTAGCAGTATTAAGTATACGTGAACAAAGTTAACCTTCACAATAATACCATCAGGCCGACTGAGGTATGCATAAAACTCTATGTTAACAGGCAAGTGCAGGTAACCGCTTTTTTTTGGCAGGATAGTGCGTTTACAGTCGTCCGTAAGAACAAATATGTATGACAATCACAAAACACGAACTTTCATTATTCGTCAACTGCGAACCTAAATTAGTATTCATAACTAATCTAATTTGGGGTGCTTTTAACTATACTTATCAAATAAGGTACAAACTGAGGGTCATATAGGTGCGAATAATTCATACATATGCAAAAGACTGCATGTTTGAATTGACTTAAATGCACTTAGATCTGATCTGTCAGGCGTTGTCTGGGAAAGAACAGAGATTATCTCCAATCATTCTACACATAAAGAATATTTCAAAAGAATACAAAAGTTCAAATTCAATTACTCAAACGATTTTTGATGGTATGGATCTTACGATTAGGGAAGGTGAGTTTGTAACTATAATAGGAAAATCTGGTTGTGGTAAAAGTACTTTGCTTAATATTGTTACCGGTCTTGACAAATCATTCAGTGGTGAGGTTATAGTCGAGGGCAAGCCAGTGAAATCTACAAGTCAAGACAGGATAGTTATATTTCAAGAAAATGCACTATTTCCATGGCTCAATGTTGTTCAGAATATAGAATTTAGTCTCAGACAAGTTAAGATCCCAAAGGAACGGAGAAGGGATCTGGCCATGAATTATCTTAATATGGTAGGGTTAAGTGATTTTGCTGAAGCAAATGTCCATGAACTTTCGGGTGGAATGAAACAGAGAGTAGCTATCGCGAGAGCACTTTCGCTCGATCCAAAGTTTCTACTTATGGACGAATCATTTGCAGCTTTGGACATTCATACAAGACAGTCACTATGCAGCGAGCTATTGCGAATACATCATGAAACCAAAAAAACCATACTCTTTGTGACTCACAATATAGATGAAGCAGTCTTGTTGGGAGATAGAGTTATTCTCCTTTCTCATTCAGCTGGAAAAATCAGGAGAGAATTCATTGTGAATAGCCCTAGGCCTAGGGATTTAAATCATGTAGCAATAAGAAATATTGTGTCTGAAGTGATGGATGAATTACGAGAATCTTCTTATATGAACAAGGATCTGTCATATGCAACTACCATTTCAATCTAAACAAGCACAGGAAAGAAAAAATCATAGGAAGATCGATTTCAAGGATGCTGCAAGTACTGCGGCGTTCCTTGTTGTGTTTATAGGGATTTGGGAAGTAGTATTCCTGCTTGGGGTATTTCCTATAGTATCGTTGCCGTCGCCACTGATGGTTGCTCAATCACTTGTAGATCTAATCGCCGAGGGTACGTTGATTTATAGTACTGCTGTGACTCTGCTGAGACTTTTTGTTGGTTTTAGTACCTCTATAATTATCGGTGTAGGAGTCGGATTGGCCATGGTGAAATTTCCACAATTCGGAAAGACTATGAATTCATTTGCAGTAGGCCTTCAATCGTTTCCGAGTATTGCGTGGGTACCGTTTGCAATACTGTTAATAGGATTGAATGATTCAGGAATCCTTTTTGTAGTAATTATGAGTTCGGTATTTTCTATCATGATTTCAACCTATAGCGGCATTAGAAACATTCCTCCAATTTATATACGATCTGCGCGTAATATGGGCGCAAAAGGAATATCGCTGTTCCGTCATGTCATGTTACCGGCTGCCACCCCTTCACTTATAGTCGGGATACGCCAGGGCTGGTCGTTTGCGTGGCACGCGTTGGTAGGTGCGGAGATGTTGATCACAACGTTGGTAGGACTGGGTTATATTCTTTCAGTAGGTAGGGAATTCTCTAATATGCCTCAGATAATAGCTGCAATGATAGTTATATTTACAATTGGATGGATATTTGATAGATTAGTGTTTTCAAAGGTAGATGAGAAGGTACGTGATAGATGGGGTTTAAACCAGCATATTGAAAGATAGCTTTCCACTATAAACTACAACCAGGAATAACTGGTTACCAATCAAATAAACCATTTCCAAGATA
>JBAWET010000106.1:0-11022 GCA_049591355.1 Nitrososphaeraceae archaeon | reverse complement strand
ATTCTTTCCCATAAAGAGGTTTTTGAAGAACTTCCATTTCTTGAGAATTGGAAAATGCTTGAGAAATTCGGATTTCGAGTTAGTGATGAATTGTACAAGGTAGGTAAGCTTTACGAAGAAGAAATTAAAAAATGTGACAATTTTAATTCGCTTTTATTCAAAATTATTGAATATTATTACAATCAAATCTATGCTTATTTCTATTCGCCTCAATTCTTTGCAATCGTTTTTGCGAATCGAAATTTAAGGCTTGAATATCAGCAAATGAATGATGAAAAGTTTCTCGATAATTACTTTACAAATATGCAGAATCAACAGAGAATACTATTAGAAAGGGAAATTAAGAGACTCTCAATTAAGCATGATCCACCCATAGAGTTTGTATCCGGATTTCCAATCCCTGAGGAATCTTTATGGCGATCATAAACTGATCTATTCGTAGACTAAAAGGGAGCCCGCAATTGGAGCTATAGACTGCTATGAAAAAGAAATTGTCAGTCAATAAAAGATATTTTACAATAAATACATAATAGATATCAGAAAGGGATGGATCAAAATTTAATATATGAAAAATAGCTTTAAACCAGTTCTTAATAAAAAAAGTTCTTATGAATTCTTAGAACTGGTTGAATTATACACTCCTTTTTCGATGAGTTCACTAATTATCTTCTGTTTTTCGGACGGATCGACCACATTAATAGATGATATAAAAATTTCTACTTGCTTGCGTAATTGAGAAACTGATTCTTTGATTTCTTTCATTTCATCGTTCTTATGTTGTTTCTCTTCAACAGTTTCTTGATAGGCTTCATAGGATAAGATCATTCTGCACTTAATACAAAATTTGGCGAACTCTGTATTGGACTCGTTGCAATTTGGACACTGTCTAGGTCTCGATAGACTTCGTTTTACGTGATCTTCTTTTACAATTCCATATGCTTCCAAAATTGAATTTGATGATTCATTACCAAAATAATGTATGTATACCTGAGGCATCTTACTAGTTATACTCCATCCGGCATGAGAACGGAGCACGTGTTCCTTCAAAATTTGAGACTTTTGGGTCAGAGCAGAATGTCGGAAAACATATAGATTCCATGGTTTTGTCAGCATATTTCTGATGTACGCTTTATCTCTTTCAGGAACAGTGCTACTATTGAGGAGCATTGGAAAGAACCGGTCTCTATACTGCTCCTTATACTGTTTTAACAATCCATCATCAGATAATTTGGAACCTCGATTATTCTTACTTAATGAAACAAAAAGCCATGACTCTGGATTGTTTCCTTGAGGATGTACTTGTATCCACTCTTTTATGTATGGTATTGAATAAATAAGAGGAAGTGTACGTGGCTTAGTTTTTCCTGATACTAGGATTTCTGCATATTGGACCGCATCGACAGATATCTTGAACTTGATATCTTTTATTTTCAGGTTTAGAAGTTCATGAGGTCTTGCGGATGTATCACTAGCCATTGCATGAAAGGCTTTATCGCGTTTTAAGGGACAGTATTTCAAGAAAATTGAATGTTCTTCATCTGTCCAAAGGTCACTGGGCTTGTAGGGAGAAATTTGTTGCCTGGGAAGCCTTCGAACTCCCACCATACATGGAGGTGTTATTCTTTTCTTGGGATCTGGTTCTTCTGGGTTGAATAACCACTTGAAAAACTTAAGAAATATCATCTGTCTAGAATTATAAGTACCAATCGATCGTTGGGAAGGATCAACAGGTAATGGCTTCCTAAGACTACTTAGATATAGCAAAATATCCTCTTTGTTTATATCCCATAAATTCTTATTATTGAGAAATCGGATAAGCCATACAATGTTCTTTATTTTTCCCTGTTTGGTCGATTCTTTTATGTTAATTTCGTTTTGCTCCGCTATGATATAATCGCACAATATTTTTGCATTCTTAGGATTTGCTGCGGCGATGTGTAAGAATATTTTTCGAAGATAGGGTCTTTGATGTTGCGTTATAGTTTCTATCTTGTTTACTAGCTCCTGGTCTGCAGATGATGAGAGAATCGTTTTTAGTTCCATTTTACTCTCCATGACAATGTCGTGGTTTTTACGTGATCAAAGATAAGCATTTGTGATGAATACTCGAATAAAGCGCGGGGAGTGGGATTTGAACCCACGAGTTCTTGCGAACATGGGATTAGCAATCCCACGCCCTACCAGGCTAGGCGACCCCCGCCCGCTAAGTAAAAGTTCTTGAGCATTATATTAATTGTAGGCAGAGACTGAGGGCGTATTTGATTTGGGTGTAAATTGGGTATTTTCTTAAATATGATTTTCACGAGGAAAAACTATGTCAGAAAAGATTCAAAAACTGAAATTCAGAAAATTTTCGTTAAACTCAAGACCTGCAATTATAGGTCTCATTGGCTCAATGGCTATCATGATGACAGTTAGTTTTGTGGCATTATTATCGCTTATAAAGTAAAACATAAACAATGACTACACTGGTCTTCATTATTTTCTTGATCTTGATTTTTACATCAAATATTCATTAGTTATAGTCTCAAGTCGGAAATTGCATCTCAGTTCATGTAACTTATCTCAAGTCATGAATTATGATGGATGATGATTAGGTGGCCTGAATATTGTACGAAGGTTCCTTTTAATCAGCAACATAAAACGCTGTCTGCCAGCACATTCCAAATTGTTGTTGAAAAAGCTGCTAGAAGGATGTATATATAATTTACAGTTGTAAAGCCCTAGTATTATATCTCTGTCCATCTGTACTATAATGGATGGCGAAAGATCCAGTCTGTGGAATGTTTGTCGAAGAAAGGCCAGATTCCATCAGGCACACGGTCGACGGAAAGGAATATTTTTTCTGTAGTAATCAATGTTCAAATGAGTTCATAGAACCTGAAAAGGAACTGAAGAAGCTAAAGATTCACGTAGCAATAAGCATAGCACTGACGATTCCAATAATATTCCTTAGTTTACCTCACATGTTTCCAGGCCAGTTTGGTAACCTTCTACCGATGGATATGATGCACATTAGCAGCTACATAATGCTGGCTTTAGCTACCCCAGTACAGTTTTGGGTTGGATGGAGATTCTATAGGGGATTATGGGACGGCATAAAAGCAAAAGCTTCAAACATGGATACACTTATTGCAATAGGAACATCAGCCGCATACTTGTATAGTGCAACTGTGACTCTCGTTCCTAACTTCTTCCCATTCAAATCTGTATATTTTGAAACTGCTGCTGTGATAATCACCTTAATTCTTGTAGGAAGATTACTAGAAACAAAAACAAAAGAAAAAGCCTCCAGTGCGGTAAGAAAACTACTTGACTTACAACCACGCATGGCGAAAGTATTGCGTCCAGTAGAAGGAACAGAAGAATTCGAAGAACTCGAAATACCAGTAGAGCAGATTCAAGAAGGAGATATACTAGTTATAAGACCTGGTGAGAGAATACCTACAGATGGGATAATAATAGAAGGTTCCTCATCAATTGACGAATCAGCAATAACTGGAGAGAGTATTCCAGTGGACAAGTCCAAAGGAGAAGAGGTCATAGGTGCAACGATTAACAAAAGTGGATTGCTAAAGGTAAAAGCTACAAAGGTTGGCCAAGATACAGTGTTATCACAGATAATAACACTGGTAGAAGAGGCACGAACAGGTAAGGCCCAGATGCAAAAGTTGGTTGACCAAGTTGCCAAATATTTTGTTCCTGCTATAGTGATCACGGCAGTAGGAGTTGGCCTTGGATGGTTCTTCATAGGGAGTATAGGATTTACATTCAGTCTGCTTGCTTTTGTATCAGTTATGATTATAGCATGTCCGTGTGCTCTTGGAATCGCTACGCCAGCGGCACTAATGATGGGTACTGGAAAGGCTGCTGAAAACGGCATCCTATTCAAAGGGGGAGAGTATTTGGAAATAGCCAGCAAAGTAAACACGATTGTATTTGACAAGACCGGCACACTAACGGAAGGAAGACCGTCTGTTATTGACATTATAGATCTATCCACAATGGGAGAAAAGGAGCTACTTAGATTAGCTTCGATTGCCGAATCAGGATCTGAGCATCCTCTTGGACAGGCGATAGTAAGAAAAGCCAAGGAAGAAGGTATGACAATTACTGCAAATACAGACTCATTTGAAGCTATATCTGGCCTTGGACTCAGGGCTATTCATGAAGGACGTACAATTTTGGTTGGAACTAGAAAACTGATGGAAGAAGCTAGTATATCTGTGCCTGAAAATGTAGATTCCACATTAAAGGAATTCGAAAATCAAGGCAAGACAGCTGTCTTGATATCAATTGACAGGAGTCTATCAGGAATAATAACACTAGCAGATACCATAAAAGAGAATGCAAGAGAAGCAATTGACTCACTCAAGTCAATGGGTAAAGAGGTAATAATGCTCACAGGCGATAACGAAAGGACTGCTAACTATATTGCTTCAAGACTTGGAATTGAAAGGGTGATAGCCCAAGTGTTACCTCAACAAAAAGAAGAGGTAATTTCCAACCTCAAATCTAAAGAAAGAAAGGTGGTGGCAATGGTAGGAGATGGAATAAACGATGCACCGGCATTAGCCACGGCTGACTTGGGAATTGCAATAGGTTCAGGAACGGATGTTGCAAAAGAAACAGGTGGTATCATATTAATAAAAGGCGATGTAAGGGACGTTGTCATAGCGCTTGATCTAGGAACTAAAACAGTTTCCAAAATAAAACAAAATCTCTTCTGGGCATTTGCCTACAATACTGGATTGATACCAATAGCAGGAGGTATTCTAGTACCATTTCTTGGAGTAGGAATATTTGGATGGCTTCCAATGCTAGCTGGAGTCGCGATGGCCTTGAGCTCACTAACTGTAGTAGGAAATTCACTATTGTTGGGAAGATACAAACCAAAGTTCCTAGTCAGAAAAGCCAAATATGAACAAGACACTCTTCATAGAAATAAAAACGAGAAGGAGACTTATGTGCTCACAAGATGACTTTTCTATGACCGCAAGCTACGAAAGGTGTAGTATAATGGTACCATTTTCCTAATCTCTAAAACAAAACAAACTAACATAATGAATACTAAAAAGGTAAATACAAGATTATACATATAATAATATCCGAAATGTCTGATTCCAACCCTGCATCTAATTTGGCCGATGATTATGTATGTAAAATATGTGGACTTAGTTTCTCAACGCCACAAGCTCTTGCAGCGCATATAGATTCCGAACATCCAGAGGCAGAACAACCTGAGGTATTCTAAGTTATACCATGATAAAACTAGAGTAAAGTCAAGGTTTTGAAATTTTTACTAGTAAGTTCAGGTAGAGGTGTTTTATCTTTCTTTCTCAAGTTACAAGAATAACCAACCGACTAACGCCCATAAAAGAAAAAGAAATATTCACCAAGTCCGATAACAGCGACTATAGCAATAATAGTAATTACTCCTCTTAATGTCAATTAGTAGAATTAATTATATCTGATTTATTAAAGTATAGGTATTGGATCATCCTAGGTTGTTGAAGATTAGACTATTTTGTAGCCTTAAAGGAATCAATCATTCTCTGTATTGTTGGTAAATAGGAATCAAACTTGTTCTCTTGGGCCCTATATTGAAAAATATAGATACTATTATTTTCTGTAGCGCCAGATTCCAAGACCTTAATTGTTCCGTTGCCAGGATTAAACGTATATATCAAGTTTTGAGCCGGATTTCCATGAAAGGTCAATCCCTTTGATTCTATGAGTTTGAAGTTTGGTAACGATGAATTGTAGATTGCCAGTACTCCAGCTGCCAACTTATCTATTGACTGGTTTCCATGAGGCCCTTTGGATACGAGTAATCCTTCTTGGAACGTGTCAGAATCATTTTCTTTTGGGGAGAAAAATCCCAAACCGAATTGATCTATTACAGTCCACCCTTTTGGATAATCTATCTTTATTCCCCGTGTAGAATTATCGTACGTAACAAACTGACCCTCAGTTATTTGACTTTTATTCGAGGTGACATTATCTGCTCCAAATGCTGATAGAGAAAATAGTGGTACGGATAGCATAATAGCAACTAGTGCGAATGATATGAAATTATTCATTTACTGGAAGATAATTTTTTTGTATATATAAGTTAAGCTTATTACAAGATCTTTTTGTTGGTAGGTTCTTTTCTTGAATTCGGAATTCTGGTTGACATTATACAAACTTTATAGCATATGTTCTGACAATATTATTGGTAACAAGGTAATGTTTTGTGAGGACGTGCCTAGTCTATCATTAACTTGTAATGGTCGAAAATATCATCAATACTTGTATCAACAGATATTTGAAAGGGTGATTGGAGCGTTCTAAGTAATTCTTCTCTTACGCCTAACGAATCTATTATTGATGACAGCGTGGAGTTATTGAATCCAATTAATCCATTATTCGAATCAAAGGCTTGTATGAATACATCCACATTGTCAATACTTTTGTTGGACGGATTTTTCAATATGCCCAAGATAGTCTGTGTTGTGATAGCTTTGTCATTATTCTGGGGGCTCAAAATTGTTGTATTAGAAACTACGAAATCTCCAGTATTGTTGTCGTTTGTTATAGCATATGTCGATATTGGCAGAAGTGATACAGCCAATAGCCCAATTAAAGGTAAGAGTACAATTAAACCTACAATTCCATACATTGAAATACAATCTGTTTTGCTAGTCTTTAAATTTTCTGTAGACGATCTGTGTCTTTCTTTGATTTTGCCTTGAGACAAGCTAAAGTCCTAGAATCAGAAGCTAGATGGAATATTCGAAACCCCAAACCACTGAATGTTGTTAACAAAGGACAGCCGACATAGGTAAAACACAGTTAGTTACTTGAGCTTGGTTATTTTTTCCCCATTATACATATAGCGTCATTACTGAATTTGACTGTACCTGAGTTATTCGCAAATTTTTTCGCTGATTCAGATACTGTCTCTAATATTTTTTGTCTTCTCTCAGGACTTTCATTCGATAGCATTTCTTGAAGAGGACCGGCCGTTTCAAGCACAAAGCTTGCATACTCCTTCGATGACCCAAAATCGAAAGTCACGTTCATTCTTTCAATAGTAACGTCCTTAAATCCAGTGTTGACAAAATAATTTCTAAGCAAACTCTCATCAGACAGACTAAAGGGTCCAGGGACTCCTGCTGGAGGTGGCGAAGTACGAGTTTCTTTCATCACGGTATTGATTGTCGAGGTAAATAGACTATCTTTTTCTGGTGACGCCCAGACAGCAGCTGCAAAGCGACCGCCATTTACCAATGATGAGTAAATATTCAATAAGGCAGTGTCAAGATCAGGTAAAAACATCAATCCGAATCTGCATAGTGCCGCATCAAATGTTGAATTTGGTAATTCCATTGTCCCTGTATCTCCTTGTTTAAATACAATCGCATGCTGTAATCCAGCATTGATGGCCCTCTGTTTCGCAATAGACAGCATCTCTGATGAAATGTCTGTAGCTAATACTTGACCAGTATTTCCTACCTCTCTTGCGGCAGTAATGGCTGGTTCTCCAATACCTGTCGAAATGTCTAGGACCTTAGAACCTACTTTTATTGAAGCAAGTTCTATTAACCGCGTGCTAACTTTTTCAGCACCTATCTCAATTATCCTCCACCATTTTTCCCAACCATGAGCTACGCTATCCCAATTGTGACGTTGAGTCTCCTTATACTGCTTAGGGTCTATGGCCGACAATTAATTTATAGTCTGACAGAGTGTATATCGTTAATATCATTTTTGGTACATACTATATTAGTTAACTTAGAGTCTCTTCATTCTTGTCTAACCATGTAGCAGGAAAGGCGAATGTCGAGTTTGATTCAGCCTTCTATCAAATCTGTTTTTTGAAATATTCCATCAATTGATGTGAGGGGCGTCAGAAAAGTTCAAAATTTCTTCGTCATATTAACTTAGATAGTTACTTATAAAAGGTAACGTAGACTAGCTAGCATTATTGAATAGGCTTCTCATATGCTAAAAATGTATCGTCATATTAGGAAGTGTACGGTGGCCGTGTTTTTGATTTCCAAAAGTCTTTAGGTACTTCTATAGTCTATTTTCATTGAATCCTGATAATACTTAAATACAAATATCGAACCAATAGTTTGATGAGAAATACCTCTGTCTCATTCAATCTCATCTATTATGTTTCAGTTTTCATAGTTGTTGCAACAAGTGTCTGTCTTTTTGGAATTGGATCGATCCAGTCTCAAATTACTAACGCACAACTACAGCCGCAAGCTAATCTAACGTCCACTGAACAACAACGTCTACTGGATGGTATATCTTTTCAGATTGATAATGTGACTTTTTCACATCATATGGCAACTGTAAACGGAATTCAGTTGCACTATGTGATGGGTGGCAAAGGAGATCCTATTGTATTGTTGCATGGCTATCCACAGTCATGGTATGAATGGCGACATGTTATGCCGGCTTTGGCCAAAAATTATACTGTGGTTGCACCTGATCTCCGTGGATTTGGTGATTCTTCAAAACCAATGACTGGTTATGATGGTAAGACTATTGCTGAGGACATTTATCAGCTGATGATTCAGTTAGGTTTTAATAAAATTTTCCTAGCGGCACATGATGTCGGTTCTCAGCCAGCATTTTCATATACCGCGGAGCATCCGAATAACGTAACCAAATTGGCGATCATGGATTTCCCATTCCCCGGCTTTCTACCTCCAGCCTTCGGTCAGAATGGGCCTTGGTGGTTTTCTTTTTATCAAACACGTGACATACCAGAAGCTCTCGTACAAGGTAAAGAGCGAGAATATATTTCATGGTTTATGAGGGGATTAGCTTATAATCCGGCTGCAATAACGGAGCAAGATATTGACGTATGGGCAAGTCACCTTGTAGCTCCCGGTGGATTACGTGGATCGCTTGAGCATTTCAGAGCTTTTCCCATTGATGCAGAGCAGAACAAAGAAACAGCCAAGGCCAAGATACTAACGCCCGTATTAGCATTGGGTGGCGATATTTATCCGGCTTTAGGCGGCGATTATCCGGGTAATTTTGCATACAGCTCGCTACAATCATTAGCCTCAAATGTAACTGGTATTACAGTTCCACTTTCAGGACATTGGATTCCAGAAGAGCAGCCAAAATTTGTGATAGATCAGCTATTCAAATTCTTTGGGAACAGTACTAATGGCAGTAAATGAGTGAGATCAAGAAGAAACTTGAAGGGAAAATCGCGGTCATTACAGGTGGAAGCAGCGGCATAGGCCTTGCCACAGCACAGCTATTCGTCCAGGAGGGTGCATATGTTTTCATTACAGGTCGTCGCCAAAAGGAGCTCGATCAGGCAGTCACCCAGATTGGTAAAAGCGTTACCGGTGTTCAAGGTGACGTGTCAAAGCTTGATGATATTGACAGGTTGTATGATAAAGTCAAGAAACAAAAAGGTAAGATAGATGTCCTGTTCGCTAATGCCGGCATAATGGATCTATTTACGTTGGAATCGGTTTCTGAAACCTACTTTGATAAAACATTTGGTGTAAATGTAAAAGGTATATTCTTCACAGTTCAGAAATCACTTCCTTTGTTTAATGAAGGTGATTCAATAGTTCTGGCAGGATCTGTCGCCGGATCTAAGGGTGTGGAAGGGTTGAGTGTTTATGGGGCAACAAAAGCTGCCTTGCGGTCACTGGCTCGTTCATTTACTGCGGAGCTTAAAAACCGCAAGATTCGAGTGAATGTCGTGAGTCCGGGACGAATTGATACACCTGCCGGCACTGCGGCAATTAGTGGGTTGCAAGTGGGTGAAGAACAGGTCAAAGTGGGAGTTGTGGACTCAATCCCGCTGGGTCGGATGGGAACTCCAGATGAGGTAGCTAAAGCTGTTTTTTTTTAGCATCTGACGACAGCAGTTTTATCACCGGTATCGAATTGTTCGTTGACGGAGGTAGGTCACAAATCTGAGGAAATGTGTTATGAGACGGCAAATGGTTGGGTCGGTTATGACTGCGTGAGGAATTTTAGACGACGCAAATCGAGACCCTTCACAAAATGTCTTTACATTCAAGTTTCAGAACCAAAAGCTAAGGAAATATTAAAATCTAGTTTTATCAAAATATCACTAGTGATATGCCATTAACTTACTGCGTCTTGTTAATAGATTATAAAATAGTTATTCCTTCTTATACTATCTTTGAACCTCAAAGAGTCGAATGAAATCTTCCGCCGAGCTATAATAAAAACATACTTTGAGGTGGAATTAATGAACATGGATTATCATAAATCCTTTGTTAAGCATCCTTTGAGTAATACTGATGGTTTAACTGTTGAAGATGTTTTGCATCTATTTTTTGATGTAATTACTGGCAACGATTATCCTGATGGTGATGAGTGGTTTGGAGTCGAATACCTATTTCCGCATAATATTAAATTGCCCGATAACCTTGTTGGAGCTGAATATTTTACAACAATTTACGTTGCAGAAACAAAGCATTATTGGAGACACAGAGAGTTGGTTCGATTTAAGTATGGTAAATCAAAGAAACTTTCTGAATCACTGGAGTTCATAAATAGGAAATATAGGGAATTAAGCAAAGCGCTCTATGATTCTTCAGTCATGGACCAAATTACAAAGTAAATTCCAAACTGTTGAGTGAATTATTATTGTTGGATAGTTTTTGTCTCATTACATGTTACAAGTAGTAAATCATCATATTGATCATATTGACCTTGCGCGCCTGAAAAGACATATTGTTACCGTTCATTCATAGATAGATAGATTCGTCAATTATTCTATTATGTTGCATGTATTCAGATTATGTCAAATAAAATATATTGAGATAACGTTCGTAGTATAGTAAATTTTTTGGTCAAGGCCTAAATTTGTTTTACCAAACGGATTCGCAATATTCCATTTAGATATTGAACTTGATCTACTTTTAGATCCGATGCGTCATCTGGCAATTTTACACTGACTTCAGGCTCATTTGATCTTGGCGTATATATATTCATTATTTTTGTATCGGGATTGTAATC
>JBAWET010000105.1:0-9845 GCA_049591355.1 Nitrososphaeraceae archaeon | reverse complement strand
CCGATCATACCATTAATAAGCAAGTGAAATATAGTGAATTAAATGTCAAGGCATAATCATAAATGTCATTACGGTCATTCAAGCCTGCTGGTGTTAGCGATAGTAGTTTCTTATTCTTTGTCACTCGTATTCTTTTTGTCAAATGATATCTACGCCCAGAATGAATCTAATATAATATCTCTCCAAGAACCCGATCAGGTTGGAGAACAAGGACAAACATTCCAAAATGGAACAAGCAATAATGACAATCCTCTCATTATGACAACAGATCAGAATATCTATTCCCCAGGAGAAACTGTTAACATCACTATGACTAATACAGGAGAAGAACCGTTAACTTTTCCTAATTCTGCGTTGGGTCTAATGATAAGGAATTTAGCAACAAATGAATCCTACCCAATTTATTCGGCACAGGTAATAACTACGCTTAATCCTAATGAATCCAGTTCTGTTATTTGGGACACATTTGCTTCTAATGGAAATCCGGTGCCTCTAGGAGACTACATTGCTTCAATCAGATCTGGATCCTCAACAACAAATGTCATCTTTTCTATAGTTAAGCAAATTCCTTGAAAAGATCCTGTTGGGTATAGGTCCCACCACATTCACTCTATTTTTGATACCTTATAGAGTCAAAAAAAATAGATTGTTTAGGACAAGCTGAACAGAATGGCCTAAAGCATTATACGTTCATTAGGAAAGACACAAACATCCGGTGTCGTACTTTGTTGGAATATTTGTTATATGAGTCGCATTATTTAGTGCGTCACTACGAGTCGCGATAAAGCATGGTATCAGCAATTATACACAATTAGTTACGTTGTACTGATTTTCGATGAGGTCTTGCCAAAAAATAATTTAACCCGAGGTCTATAAAGGTAATAAATTATAGCAACGCTGATTGCTATTCCTATTACAGATCCTACGATTCCATAGATAAAGGAGTTGGCGTCGCCATTCATGTTATTAATTGTAGAAATATTAGACACCCCTCCCGTTATCGCAGAGATTATGTTAATTGCTATTCCAATTAAAGTTAATATGATTGTAATTGTCCATGCCCATCCTTTCCCTTTCAAGAGGCCATAAGACATAATGACGTAACCTACACCAACTACTAACAATACAGCCCCCAAGGCTGATGATAGTACTCCAAAAAGTGATCCTATAAACGGAGAACTAGTTGAAACATCAGTAAATGAAGTTGAAAGGAGTGCCCCGACAATAACTAATGATATGCCGCCAAACAGAGACATAATACCCCCTATTACAACAAGAATTGCTATGACTGTAACCCCGAGTGGCCTCTCCATCTTTTGATCCAAACTTGTATCCCTTAATAGGATACCAGAACTTATGTATTCTAGAACATTTTTGAGAAATATTCTTAATTACTATTTTCATAAGCAGTAATCATGTAAACGTAGATATTGAGCTAGTTAAATGATACCATTCTTGGTCACCGAGGAGTTGTTTCAAGTATTATGTCGTATTTTATCCTTCAAAGCATTTGTTGTATCAAGATTCCAACAGTGGATTCTTTGTGAATAACAAATATCTTTTGAATGATCGGTCAATTCCGAATTACAGAAATGACATTTAAGATCCATTATTTTTATACACAACGTACGTTTTTTAAGTTATTTAATTAAAAAATGCCAATAATTATTTGTAAGAATAGATGTCACTATGTATTTTTGAAAAAGGTGTCGAGAATTCTAAGTAAAGACCCTTCAGTGCTACTGAGCAGGTTGCTGCTGACCACTATCTAACAATACATCGAATATTCCAAGATAACTTCCTTGTTTATCCTTATTCAGGTTCAGCATCAGACGAGTTCCGCTGTTGGCTTGCACCAGACCGTCTAATGATGGTCCAGTGTAGATACCGTCCTGACTGTTTCTCGTATCGGGAAACCCGTGGTGACTATAAGGGTCTTGTGTGTGCACATCATTTGTAATAGAGTCGTTGAAGTATAACTGTGAAGTCCAGTCGAAAGACTTTTCAGGTCCTTCCAATGTACGAACTTTGATGTGTATATGTACTGTCCTTCCCTGGTACCAGCCTGGATATATTGTCGTAAATTGTACGGTTCCATTATCATCTGTCACTTGGAATCCACGAAGATACTTCTTACCTTCTGTCCCGGCTTGTTGAATGTCTGAGTAAAGACCCTGAGAATTGGCATGCCAGATGTCCACATGTGAGCCTTTAAGAGGAGTGCATGAGCCGTTTCTACCAAAATCGTGGATATGAATAATCAGCCTTAGTGGAATGCCGTCTTGTACCGACCCGTCAGAGGGATCTGATCTGATGTCAGATCTGTTGAGCATTTCATCTACAAAGTACGGACCTTCAGTTTGCTGAGGTGTGCGATCAGTTTTGGTTTCGAGGCATGGCTGACTTGTTGCAACTGCATCCACTTGCTGTTGAGTTGTAGGAAGTTGAATGGAAGAAGGAGAAGGAGGCCCTGTGCTATCCTGTGATATGTTCGCTGAAAGTTGCATTGAGGACATGTTTGTCTGTGCAAAGATTTCGGGAGAAATTGTAACTGTAGTAGCTAACAGAGATAAGGCCACAATGAAAGTTGTCAGGGTTATTATTGATTTAGATAATAGTTTGTTCATCAGAATTCAATACCAAATATTCATCATATACATCGACTGCGTGCCCATACTAACCATACTAACCATTGTTGATATTAAAGGATTTATATCGATACTATTTTAATATAAATCATCATTTTCTTTTAGATACTACGTTGCCACTGGACTTGATAAATCATCTAGATGATTTTTTTAGTAACATACTTTGAGTAGTATCAATTCTGAAAGGATATAATAATTTCTATTCATTGACTGAATTAATTACATCCCTTTTACGATTGACGTTCCTATCCTTAAGGACGATAATATGGTTTACGATTACGTAAATTAGTTGAAATAATTCTGTCGCGAATCCAATATTGCTTATAGAACCGCCCCTTCCGGTAATGGGATTGTCCGGAATTCTTGTAGTAACCCAGATAATTATCAACACGAGGGTACCTGTCATACCAATATAATACCACACTTTTCCCATCTTCGGACTGTTGGTATAACCCAAAATATTTGAGCTATGCCACCAACCAAGAAGAGCATACCAGTCCCTATATTTCTATTAATAACATTTGGAACCAAGGGTTAATTGGAGCACACCAGCTATAAAGGTAGCACCGGCCGCTACGTAATATAGCCAAATCCTAGAGGCCATCTTATATCAAATTTAGTATGTTCAAATCAAGATATATCGATCTCATGTTTTTTGCTACCATATCGTCAGCTAGAAGTGCAATTTACGTTAGTCCAAACATAGGTTGATTTCCTAAAGAATACCGTATGAGGGTCCCCTCAGCCTTCTAGAGGTATCAAAACGGCCCTTGCTGAAACATAGGGATACAGATTAATTAAGAAAGGATAATCTTTTCCGAATATAGCTGACAAAAGGGGATTTAACAAGTACAAATATCCATTCTCAGAATAAAGAACTTTATTAGTAGCTTTGTCATATTATATGTATATTGAAGTACAGAAGCAGAACTGACATCGTGGCGGCTATCTTGAAATCTGCCACTCAGGAAGGCGGAGCAGGAATGACAAGGATAATGTACAATTCTTTCATTTCCTTCAATCAAATAAAAGAGTATCTTACTCTCCTTGTTCAAAATGGGCTTTTAGAATACCATGAAGGAAATCGGAAGTACAAGACTTCAAAGAAGGGAAATCGCTTTTTGATGTTATACGAGAATGTAGATGAATTGCTAAATATTACTTCCAGAACGAAATAACTCATTCTAAATCTGAGATGATTAAGAAACCATTGTAGGTAATGCCCGGCTCAATAATCGACATCTAACGTAGGCCTTTTATTAATTTGGTAAACCAATGCCGCTGGATCTACTTAAAATGCCGGCATGGATGGTTTCTTAAATGTAATCTTTGGAATTTCGTTTCGGGTTTTTTCCTTTAATGTCTTTATTCTCTTCTGAAAACGTGCTGTCAGACTCATCCTTCTTTAGTTCCACTGATTTTTCTTTTTTCTTCGTTCATCATCTTCCCCTGAATAGTAACTGCTCATTACCATAATAATAGCCAACATTCCTTAATAGCGCACCACTGTCATCGGGTTAAAGATCAAGTTCGCACTAAGTACGGGCGACAATAAGTAGAGGGGCTTAATTAATAATATTGAATGACAGGAGTAATTTATGAACAATGTACGATAATAGTTGAACTGGTCTAATTGAAATTAAAATATCATGTTATACATTTCATCGCATACTAATGCTAAAGGCATGGTTTAGAAATATCATTATAGCGACCTTTCCTCTTAAACCAAAGAAGCATAGTCAGGGGAAACATAATTAATAATGATCCATTCTTAAAAATGAGTTGTATAAGGATATGACAATCCCTTCCTCATCAGATAACATACCTTCCTCATCCATTTCGCCTTCGTCAGCTTCTGCTTGGGAAGAGATTGATGAGTGGGGCCCTGAAAAAGTTCTTCAAGTATATGATCCTGACACAGGAATGAAGGGAGTTTTAGTGATCGATAATACTTCGACAGGTCCTGGGAAAGGAGGAATAAGGTTTGCCGAAAGCGTCACACCTCTGGAAGTTTTCAGACTTGCTCGAACGATGACTTGGAAGTGTGCTGCAGCTGGTCTACCTTTTGGAGGTGCGAAAGGGGGTATAATTGCTGATCCCAATAAAGTGGATAGAGTAGCGTGGATGAAGTCTTTTGCAAAGATGATTAGACCGTATTGCCCATCACAATACATTGCTGCAACAGATGTTGGAACCACTGAGCTTGATATGGCAGTATTTGCCCATGAGATAGGAGATATGAGAGCTTGTACTGGAAAACCTTCAGAACTAGGTGGGATCCCCCATGAATTAGGTACTACTGGCTATGGAGTGAGTGTAGCGCTAGAAACAGCTCTTGAAGTTCTAACTAAAGTAGAAGATGAATCTATGCGCACTAGCATATCAGAGTCTAAGGACATACAGAAATCAAATTACATAGAAGACGGAATAAGAGTAACCATCCAAGGGTTTGGCAATGTTGGGTCCTTCACGGCTAGATTCTTAGACGATTTATCTGGAATCAAAGTAGTTGGTGTAAGTGATGTTTCAGGATTTATTCATGAAAAAGAGGGAATAAATATTCCTAGATTAATGATGGACATGAAAGGAAAGACAAAACTCTCGGATCTTGGCGGGAACCAACAAAACAATCCCTCTTTTCATAGTCCTTATGATATCAGAGATAAAGATGAGATATTTGAGGTAGATTCCGATGTCTTTATTCCAGCAGCAATGGGAGGAGTCATAAACGAAAAGACAGCTCCAAAACTACTAGAACATCATGTAAAGATTATTGTCGAAGCTGCAAATATTCCAACACTCCCTACAGCTGATGAATACTTGAATAAGAATGGCATTTGGATTGTTCCTGACTTCCTTGCTAATGCAGGCGGAGTTATAGGATCTTTTGTTGAATATCAAGGAAGGACTGAAAAGGAAGCATTTGAGCTTATCAAGTACAAGATAAGCAAGAATATAAAGCAAGTTCTCGCTGAAGCCATTATGCAAAGAACGAAGCAAGGCGATGGTTACGCAATGGGTAATCCAAGAAAAATAGCTACTGAAATAGGAAAACAAATAGTATATCGTGCAATGTTACTAAGAAAAGGAGCAATAAGTGTTGCAAGAGAAGCATATGCAAGGAAGGACAGAATATCGGTCTAGAACAATTGGATTATGGTGGAGCCGTACCCCTATAAGCGACATTACTTCTTCCATTGGACTAACTAAAACATTCAAGAAAAAATCTGTGTTTAAGATGATGTTTTTAATCTAGGAAGTTATGCCAATCTTTTTGAGACTATCTTTAATATCAGAATTGGGAATTGTCCTTGATGAGTTCAAACTAATATTCTTAAGAAAAGTTGAAGCTAGACAAGATAGAATAAGAGAAGGGAAGGCTATAGAGAGCGATTAGGTTACAGAATCAAATTGAGAAAATAGACAAATAACTCAATTTAGTTCATCCTAGTTCTCAAAAATTCGAATCGTCCTTATAAGTTTCTTTTAGAATATTGAATTATAGATTCGATTGAATATCATACTCTTATCGGTGTCTAATAATGATCACGAGTTTTGCGTTATTCTGAAAATTTATCTTTCTTTCGTAACTTTAATAAGAAATCCTTGTCAATAAGAAACACTAGAAAGGGGAATGATACGGGAAATTTTTTGAACCCGGTAGCCAGGCCAGGTGTCTTCGTCTTTCTATACCACATCATAGAAACCACCTTGTATACGACAATTCCTAATTTAGGTAACGAGTGACAGCAGGCGAGTAATGATGCCTCCTGTCCAGAGGTTACCTATGAAATGGTTTTGTAATCCCGCCGCTGTGGTTACGGCATAACACCTGCTGGTGATTGGTTGTCTAAGTACGCTCACCTATCCCTCGTACAAGACTGCCAGCACCGGCCGGTTTTCATACACAAACAGGTTTCTACAGCTACCGTCAGTGATATCAAAAACTTGAGGTCAATGCTTCCAAATACTTCCTACTTTCTTGTCATTCCAATAGTCACACGCTGGACCTCAAATTGTGCCATGTTCCTAACAGTTTACTCAAGGCCATTTAACTAACGATTAAAAAGAATTAAGATGATCCGGTACGAAATTCATTCTAGTTATAATTATCCTAATAGAGTCATATGTGAAATATTAATTAATGCGGATAGACACACTTTAGCGCATCATGGCATTGTACGAAGTTTTTGGGAGCCACACCCCTGAGGCATGTCCTCTCAACAATCCTGTAAACAGGAAACTAGTAATAGAGATGTCTGAAAAGCTTGCTGAACTTGCTCAAGAAAATCAAGTCGAATTGAAAGAGCAGTTTCATTCTGCACTAGAGCATAATTTTGTCTGGATAGTAGATGCAGAAAATGGTCATGCAGTGCAGAAATTCCTGATCGGTTTAGAATGGGCAAAGTTTAACACAATGAGGATATTCCCCATTGGAACATTCAAAATGTTGGTTGAGGAACTAAGGAAATTGGAACAAGTGTAGGCTCAAATTAATCAGCCCCTATGACTGCGGAAAATTCATAACTATTCTATCACAAAACCCTTATCGTGGTGGATAGTCAAACATCGGATTACAAGATTTTCATTAACAAGTGACCAGTTGGTATTGGTCATGATTGGGGATAGACCGTCAGTAATTCCAAACAATGTAGTAATTAATATGGAATATACATTGATTATGGTTTGGAGGCAATTACTTCTCTGTCTTTTAGCTGTGATTCTCTTACTTCTTGTTGCCAAGTATGAACAAGTGTAACTTCAACGTTTTTTGTCCTAGAATCTTCATTGGATGAAGATCTATTATCCAATATAAACGCGTATGAGTCACTAATGGATGGTTTAAAAACATCATTTATGCCCGTACCATGTTTCTTATAATAGATAGTCACGTCTTGCATATTGGCATTGGTTTTCCAAGCAGGAACGTGTTTTCTACTAATTATCAAAACTTCAATTTTTTCTTCTGAATTCTTTACCTTCACGTCAAAAGATAGTCTATATTCAAACATAAGTATCAAGTTTGCACCAAAATACAATATCTCATAACCATTAGGTTCACTACACGGTATATTGAATTCATTGATATTTCTCATCACATGCGGAAGAACTTTCATTGCAGTTGTACAGATATAGAGGGATAATGAATTTTTGTGTGGGGATACCTCTTAGCCCATAAGCTTACCTACTCAAACTAGATTTTTCTTTTTTATCGAGACAGAATGGGATCTATCAAGAGTAAACCTCGAGAAAAATGAGTGAAACCAGGAATCTCATCTGGATGATTTTTTGCTTTTCTTATTTAACTTGATTAGTATCAATCCAGCGATGCCCCATAAAAAAAATGCAGGAAGGTACTGATGATAAATCCAAATCACACCTCCTAAAATGGCACAAATTATACCCAATATTCCCAAAATTTGCTTCTGTCTTACCATTGTTGTCATTCTAAAATTCATTCTGGATAGATAAATAGTTATTTCAAATCTCAAGCTAAACTATTCTTGGAATTAAATTAAATCAAAAATTGGAACAAGAAAAATTTAAAAACAAATATTACTAGCCAAAACCCAAATTCCAAAAATAGAGTTTGAAGAACATTAATTAAACTTGAAATATTTCTTCACAGAATGAATAAAATAAAATCATTATTTTTGGCTGCAGAAGACGCCATGCAAAACTCTTATTCTCCTTATTCGAAGTTTAATGTTGGTGCTTCTTTACTTACTAAAGATGGTAGAATTTTTCAAGGAACGAATGTCGAAAATATTTCATATGGATTAAGTATTTGTGCTGAAAGAGTGGCTATATTTGTTGCGATATCCAACGGTTATAGAGATTTCACAGATATGGCCATAGTTACTACTTCAGGGAAATACACGTTCCCCTGCGGTGCATGTAGGCAAGTATTGATGGAATTTAGTCCCAGATTGAAAATACATTTGAAAGGAAATCGAATGAGAACGGTAAAACTATCAAAAATCTATCCCAATAGTTTTAACTCAAAACAGATGACTAACTAACTGCTTCTTAGTAGGTTCTTCCTAGATAGGTTAATACTTTGATCGCCAGTCATTAGATTAGACTGAGACCCTTAACGATTTTCTTCCACAGAAGCAATTTATTTCTGATCCCAAAAGCAGCGAGGTTATTGCACACACATCCAAAAAGAAGACCCATTTTCCCTGAAAGCTTCAGGTGGGCCAAGTAGTTTGATAGAGAACCATATCGGGGATCTGTCGTAACTCTTTAGATTTATTATGTATAGGAATAGCTTTGCAGAATTAACTTTAATTCATTTCAGTTTTTTATAGGAGAAAAATAGGCTAAAAACCTCAAATATACACCTCCTGTATATTTTTTCGTGATAATGAAAAGTAGCTTAACAATAGTTTTTGCAACTTTGCTCGTATCAGTTGTAATATTAGCAGCGACAAGTGCATTTGGAGATAAATGTATTAAATGTTATGCTAAAGGGGGTAACGGTGGTGATGGGGGTGATGGTGGCTGGGCTAAAGCTGGCGATGTCGGTCCCGGCGGATCATGTGTTGCAGAGATCATTGGTAATGAATGTGGAGGTAGCACGGGTAGTAATGAACCTCGCGGTGGCGAGGCTGGTGACGGGGGTAATGGAGGTGACGCGGTTATTTTCGGTAGTAAAAATTCCATAAATAGGAACACGACCGATATAGTCAACACGACTGAAACCGGTTGACAAGCCACATTTGCTTTTACATACTAATAACGGATATTATCCAACCAACTTAAAGCAAAGGGCTTGTTCAAATCTCCGACAGTGATGAATGCTAGATATCAAACGTGATTAATTTCCACAGATTTTTCTTGACACTTCCAGAATTTTCATTCCTTATTTTGATTTCAAAAAAATATCCATTAGCTGAGAATGTTGCCAAAAAAAGGAAAATGAATTTTATTAGTTAGCAGATGCCTCTAGTATAGTTTCTGACGTGAGTCTACATAAGCTGTAGCAATTATCGCAAACCATCTTGTCAAACCAATACTGAAGTGAATGTGTCTTCTGTCCGCATCTATCACAACGCATAGTACTCCTCAAGGCATTACATTGTAACTATCAATAGATATAAAACAATTCTTTCTAATTTTACACAAAAGCATAGTAAAATTACATTGTTCCGAGATACAGATCATAATCCTAACTAGTGTGATAGATTGAAG
>JBAWET010000104.1:0-6941 GCA_049591355.1 Nitrososphaeraceae archaeon | reverse complement strand
CCGAATCCTCCAAACAAGGCTTTTTTCATTGCTTCCACCGGCGGGGTGATGCCAGTCCAGATCTTAAACGCAGCAATCGCTTGTTCCATAAGCATTTCATAACCATAGATAACCTGTGCGTTTGCTTTCTTGGCATTCAAAATCAAGTCTGTGTTTAAGGGTCTGTAGACGATATCGTAGACAATCGCATCTTTGGATATGTGCTTAAAGCTTACTGGGCTTGCTTCACCGCCCATTCCTACAGGAGTGGCGTTGATTATCATATCACTTAATGGGGAGAATTCTTGTATTTCGTTTTCTCCTAGAGTAACACACTCCAGACCACTCTTTGTGGCAACTTCTGCAAGGTTTTCTAGCTTCACTTTGTTCCTGCTACTAATGTAGATTTTTGATATGCCTGTTTCTTCAGCTAACGCTGCTACGACTGCCTGTGCTGTTCCGCCTGCACCGAGCAATAACACAGTCATACCGGTAAAGTTTACCTTTCGGTTGTGTAGCGGAGTGACAAATCCGACAATATCGGTATTGAATGCCTCAAATTTGCCATTGTTATTATAAACAGTATTTACGGCCCTTGCTCTCTCAACTGTGGAGTCCAGAATGTCAATATATTCTATTATCGCAGTTTTATGCGGCATCGTCACATTAAATCCTGCAATATTTATAGATTTCAAGGAAATAATTGCGTTGGCAAGCTCATCTTTTGGCACGCGGTACGCTACGTAAGAGTGGTCAAGTCCCAAACTATTGAATGCTGCATTGTGCAATGCGGGAGACAGAGAGTGATTAATCGGGTCCCCAATGATGCAGTAGGTGTTATGAGTTTTTTTCACCATATTTTTACTGTATTCCTGATAAGGCCTTCACATAATTTTCTCATGAAAAGAATTTTCTTGTGGACGAACTTGGTTATTGCTCGTTGTACGTGTAAGAGTTGCAAGTAACCAAATCTTTTTTGTACATTAACAGCTCCTTCCGGGATTGCTTCTTGTAAGAGTATCAAGAGATCAGCTGTAGCTAAAGAGACATAGATTCTATCCAATTTGAATAAGATCCCAATAACTTCTGTATTGTAGACAGTATTTAATTTGATCTTCTGTTTATAACTTGGAATTTGTCCTGAAATTTAATTTATAATACCGGGATTTGTTTATGTTCAACATCTTATACATGAAGTATATTTTTACAACTTCAATAATCGAACAAAATATTTTGGATATTTTATTGGGAAATGGAGTTGGTTGAAATCAATGCTCAAATTTCGGACGACGTTCCCACAAGTACATATAGCTCTGCAAATTGTATCCCGCGGGCAGGATCTACTCTAGCTTGGCAATAACCAAATGCTATTTGAGCCTGCGACTCTTCGGTCACTGCAATTGTTTGCCCGATAGGCTGTTTCTCGTGGTCAGCTTCAATTAGCCGACTGCTACAGCCGAAAGCTCTACCAGGCTGAGCTACCGCGGGACATTTTTCATGATAATTTATTGCCATATAATTGTGTTGAGTTTACTAATTTAAGATAATTCTTTTGAATAGCTTGACAAATGAAGGAAAATTACCAGTCTAATATCTTTATCTGAGTGACCTTCCAGGCTCGTTCACCTAGTGGTGGTCAAGATACCTATTCAAGATACTTTGAGATCAGTTCTACATGATACGACATTATCATATCAGCGCCTGCTCGTCGCATTCCTATTAGATATGCAAGGGCCAATTCAACTTCGTTTATCAAGCCTTTTTCCGAAGCCAATTTAATCATAAGATATTCTCCGGAAACGTTCTGAACGGCGACGGGACAATTGAATCTGTTTTTGATGGCTACTATCAGATCGGATGACACAATACCTGGTTTGACCATTATTATTTTCGCACCTTCGTTCAAATCCATTTGAATTTCGTTCAGGCTCTGTCTGATATTTGAACATGATAGCTGATACGTCGATTTGTTAATTTTGCTAGTCTGATGATAATTATCGAATGCTGTCGATCTAAAAGGAGAATACAAACATGAATCGTACTTTGCAGCAAATGACATAATACTGATATTACGAAACCCATTTTCTTTTAGGCAATTTCGTATGCATGAGACCTGACCATCCATCATCGATGAGGGAGCTAATATGTCGGATCCCGCTTCCGCGTGACTCAATGCTATGGTCTTAATACCTATTAGTGAAGTGTCATTGTCTATGTCAGTACCTGCGCTGTTCATCGTACCACACTGGCCAGATAAATTATATTGACATACACATACGTCCGTGGATACTTCGACCTTATGTCCAAAATTCTTTTTAATCCTTGCAACAGCACTTTGGACTACCCCTTTTGGATTCCATGCCTCTGATGCCTTAGCATTACGTGCCTTTGGAATCCCATAAAGCATGATCTTTTTTATTCCTAAATCAAAGACTTTTTGAACCTTATTTTCAAGAGAGTCCATTGAAGTAGTTATCAAATATCTTGAATTCGAGCGAGATTCGTCCACAATTAATGGCATGATCAAATTACTTTTTCGGAGTCCAGCTTCCCAGGCCATCCTTTTTAGGAATGAGAATGACGCTTCAGTTTCTTTCAACTGTATTTGGATCAGGTTATTTCATATGAATACCTTATGTATCACAGGTGAGTATAGATGTTGAATTTGAACCGAGTGGATTGTAATATTAACGCCTTGTGAGCAATTTGCAAGACTTTTTCCTAGTCTTACTGTTAATTAGATTAGAATTCAATTCAAAATCGTAAGACCAAAGAGAATCATTAAAAAGCAATTGACGTATAGTACAAAATCATCCAATGCAAACTGTCACCATAGGAATACCTTCTTTCAACGAAATGAATAACATCGAAGCGCTGCTAAACAGCATCATGACAGGCGATAATAGCGGTTTTGAAATTTTAGAAATAATAATTTCTGACGATTCAACTGATGCCACACCGACGATAGTAGAAAATTTTTCAAAGTTTAATAAGGAATACAAAATACGATTGCTTCACCATGATTCCCGAAGAGGAGCCGCCAACGCATGGAACGAAATAATTTCAAACGCTAGTGGTAACGTTATTGTCTTTTACGACGCTGACGTAATTCCTGCAAGCAATTGTACAAAGGAACTTATCTCTCATATAAGTAACAATGTAGGAATCTGCGCATCAAATCCAAAACCAATTCCAGGAAATGGGATGGCCACTAATGGATCTATGTTTACGAGCAAATGGCTAGAGTCTGTGAGAGTTAGACAACTTTCTCAATATACTGTAATGGGTAGGGGACTAGCAGTTCAAAGCAACGTGGCAAAGAAGATCAAAATTCCACGAGATATCATTGCAATTGATTTGTATTTGCAAAATGTTGTAATCAATCTAGGTTACGAAATAGTTTATGATCCAAGTGCAATTGTCCACTTTAGGCCAGCCAATACGTTGGAAGACTTCGCTTCCCAAGTCCTAAGAGCGAATAACGGCCACAAGCAAATAACGTCGATCTATGGGAAAACTGAGCATCATCTGAATTATAAGATAGCGCTCTTTGAAGGTCTTCGAAATGTAGTAAAGGATCCAATCGGCGCGGCTTCAGTCTTCTTGTGTTGTCTTATGATCCCTTATTACAAGTGGAGGATTAGAGATCTTAATTCTCCTCTCTGGCATACAGCTCTAAGTACGAAGAATACTTGATCATTAAGAATCGACACCCTTTCGATGCTGTACGTTCGAAAGCAAGAGGCGAATTGACCTTGCAAGGCTACTAATAATATAAATAATACCGTACAAATAAGACTGGGGTGGGGTATTTAGATGAATGTTAGCGGATATATTTGCGCTCCCCATAATAAGAATAATGAGTCAATCGTAGAAACATGGAAAAAATCTGACAACGTTGGAAGTATGTATTTTGTTACTGCGACATTTCCTTCTGACTCTCTACCCTACTTTCCTAACCACGCAAATCATTATGTGCTTGCTAAGTATATGCAGGCATCGCCTTTATTGTCAGGCAATTCAAATTATCTCCAGGATAAACTATCGTTCTTCTTTAATTTTAAGTCCGGACTGTTCGAGAGATACCACGAAAAGTTGAGTTATGTATCGGTATATTTTACCAAGTATTCTTGTGAGGATTCGGAAATTAGTGAGATTGCCAACTCACTTGCAAGGAGGGACCGGGTCAAGACGGCACGGCTTGGTGATCTTCAATTTGTGAACGGAGAATATATACGGTTTACATTTCCCTATTCGAAGAACATCATCGTGTTGGAAGTTGAGGGTGATAAAACACACCAAAGTGATCAGAGGTATTGCGAAAAAACTCGAATGGATGTCGCAAGAAAGGGTATCTCACTTAACAATCTTGTGAGCTTTTCAGTCCTTAACAAGCTAAAATAGCTTGGAATATTAGAAACAGAACCGTTAAATATGAAGCATAATCCATGTGATTCGATCTAGTTTGAGCAAACCGATGGACTTGGGTAGTTTGAAAGTCGGTTCATATATTATTTTAGACAATGAAGCATGTCGCATAGTTTCGTATGATCATAGCAAGCCGGGGAAACATGGTTCTGCTAAAGCCAGGGTTTCAGCAATATCAGTATTTGATGGCTCAAAGCATAACATGGTCGCACCGGTGTCAGCGAATGTGGAAGTTCCCCTTATCAACAAGAGAACCGGTCAGATAATATCTATTTCTGGTAACACCCTTCAGATTATGGATCTTGAAACTTTCGAAATGTTCGAAACATCATCTATGGAGGAAGAGATTAGAGAGAAGATAACACAAGGGACGGAGGTAGAATATTGGAAAGTGCTGGAGCGGGTAAAGATAGTGAGAGTCAAGGGTTAATCGATTTTTGTCAGAAAAGCATATAAAAATGCATTTAGATAAAGTAACATGCAAGACTCAATAAGAAGCCTTCACGTTTGCTTTAACCCCGAACAGATTAAATTAATAGCGGAATTCGGGAAATCCAAAGGGATATTGACTTTAAGCCAGACAATAGAATATGTCATTGAGAAGAATAAATGACTTATTGTCTCTAGAATACTGTCGAAATCAAATATTTATTCTATTAAGAATTCATAAATGATTGCTGTGATGACACATTTATCTGCAATTTAAAATCGGACACTACAAGCAGACTGATTGATGACCTCTTCAAATTGAGTCCATAAGATCAGATCGCTGCTTCTCCCCTTTCCCCAGATCCAATATCCACGGCGTCATCAATATCAGATATGAAGATCTTTCCTTCCCCAGCAAGACCCGTACTAGTACTTTCCAAAATCTTTCCAACAACATTATCTGCAATTGGATCTCGGACCACTATCGATATTGTAACATTGACGTTGAATTCTGGCCTAAACACTGAAGTTCCTCTTCCACCATGGATTACGGGAGTTGGTATTTCGCCTCTTCCTTTTGACTCGTAATATGTAAGACCCCCGAGATCTAGTTCTCTCAAACCTGAGAAAGCGGTTTGCATTCTAGCATGTGGTATAACAGCTTCCACTTTTTTCATTCTTACGCAATATTATTCTCCCCAAGGTTTTATTAAAATTTTGTGTAAAGAAATGAGCAAATCAAGAAGGAATCATGGATCTTTGTCTTCTAATCGTTATTATCCCTAATGCAATGAATGCACCTCCAATAGCAAGGATCAAATAATCTGCAGGTAGGAGAATAGCCCAAATATCGTTGACGCTGCCCGCGTAAATGAACAATAGAGAAAGGAAAACCAAAGCGATTCCAGTTATTGTTTCGCCGTTGATTCTTTCCAACCCAAAATTTTTCCTCATAACAGTTATAAAAATGATTTCACCGTCGATTCAGTAGAACAAAGATGTACATAACATTCAGTTTTTAATTTGCCCTATTTTGACGTTTTTTCCAGGCAAAAAGCATGAAAATAAATGGAATTGTCATGACTGTAGTGGCGATAAATACTGGTTGAAGTTGGCTCATATCAACAGGAATTCCAGCCGCAATAAAATAAGGAAAAGGATAGAGTCCTGCTACAAAGAACCATAGACAGATAAAGAGCACTATAAAGTGAAGGTTTTGTTTTAAGAAACTTTGATGTACTTTCTGTATCGAACTACAACGTAAACATCGAATTCCCTCCTTATTCACACAAGATGAACAGACATATCTTGAACACATAGTGCAAGAACGATTACCAAACCTTGAGCCACAAATTTGACAATCTGGCAATTAAGATAAAATGTGACATATTGACAAATAATAATGTTCAACGAAGAAAACAATGACCCATGTTGAATGTATTTGAAGGTAGGATATGATCTTCAAAACAATTGTTATTCAGAATATGTACCCTTCATATCGAACTTATCAGGGAGTGTGATTGCCTTCTGCTATATTCCTCAGGGACGGAGGAATCAGTAACAACGTGTCATTCGTGATAATTGGTTTTGGAGGTAAATTATACTCTTTTCTTAAAGTAGCTTGTTGTCCCTGCATAAGATTTTCTGAAAATTTTGGGCCCAAATGTCCAAATGAAACATAAGCGATGATGATCGCTAGAAGTGATATCCCCATCACTAGAATGCTCAAGGCCGCTCCCCTTATGTGTGGTGTATAGGATGATCCTTTTTCCTGATTTGCACACATTATCCTTAATTCCTATCCCTTATGTTTAAAAGTATTTGCCTTCGACTTGAAGTTAGTACAGAAGGAGTCATTTCGCGATGTGTGTGATCGGTTTTGAAATTCTTGTTGCCGCGGTCCTTATCGATATTTTCTACCTCGTTTCATGCGTTTACCTTCGGGGTTTGGTCCTCATGATTGTATTTTGATTGTATTTATCATCATCACCTTTTTCGAAGGTATATCCTCTTATCGTTAGTGATATCATCGTCACTGTTAGTGCTGTTGACACTAAAACAAACCTAGTGTCCACAAATCAATGCTTTGAGCAAGATCTCAAATA
>JBAWET010000103.1:0-6197 GCA_049591355.1 Nitrososphaeraceae archaeon | reverse complement strand
ATGGTGACACATGTAACCCGTGAAAGTGTATGTTAGTAGGTTGATCGAGCTTGTTGACATAGTAAAGGACCATCCGTTCGCCAGGCTTGATGTGTAGCGTTGGTCCATTGAGCGAGCCGTTATAGGTTATCGCTATCACTGGTTCGTTTCCAACCATACCTTCATGCTCATCAATGATAATTGTCGCTTCCAAAATTCCTTCATGGCTGTACACCTCGCTAGTCTCAGAGAAATTCATCTCTTTAAGGGGAGATGACTGGCTCTGGCCGTCATTACCGGTCAGGTTCCTATCGAAAATATCGGATGCACTGGTGCCGAGAACATCTTGGCCTGTAGTAATGACTGTCACAGTTAATATAGACAGGGTAATGAATATAAATTCAAGTGACCGTTGAAGCATAATCTTCGAACTTACAAGATATTACTTAAACCTTATGTCTTTGTCGCGATGTGACTAAGCCAATTTTTCTTACAGAAACTAAGTTCCTACCATTGGAGAACAGACTCAATTCAACAAGATATGGGGAGTGAGTTATCACAATAACTTGCTTTTCGGCCATAGTATATTCAACCAGATGGACTATTTCCTACTGACTATTCCACAGCCAAGACTTAAAACGATGGGCCAAGATTGTTACTATCCCGAGTTGATCTTCATAATTGGGAGTGTCAGTTGAAGATCATATCGGCAAGCTTCGCCTAGAATCCCTTACGAATGGGGTATTTGCCATATATTTCAAGCCAATATAGTTTTAATTATTACCAATAGTTATTCCCGGCAGTTAGTACAATACCTGTAATCATCTGTAAGACTAGTCGGTCTACAAACGTCTGACTGGACTGAACTACTTTTTCACTCGCTCAGGTGGTATTGAATGAAGACCTACATTTTCTGTAACAATTGCCCCTCAAGATATATTGTTACTTGATAAGATCACGATCCAATAGATTTTAGTTAAGATAGAATCCTTATTTTATTAATACCCCCTTTTGGCTCGACATACTTCTATTTAGAAGAATTGCAAATGCGACAGACGATACTGACCGGGACTAGTCAACATCCAATAATCCTTGCAAATATACAGACAATATCCTTTGACCGCGTTGGTTCATGTGGTGGCAATTTTTCAAAATCTATATACTGACATCCCTTAGGCACTTCGAGGCTATTACACAAGCCTTATTACCTTTGCACGAAGGATATGTCATCATGACGATTCAAGCATATGCTGCTCATGAAGCAGGTGGAAAACTAGAACCATTTGAGTATGAATTAGGACCGTTGAAACCTGATGAAGTAGAGATCGATCTGGAATATTGTGGTATTTGTCACAGTGATTTGAGCATGCTTAAAAATGACTGGGGTTTTACGCGGTATCCGTTTGTACCGGGACATGAGGCTATCGGCCGAGTCGCTGCGATTGGAAATATGGTAAACCATCTAAGTGTTGGACAATATGTTGGATTGGGTTGGCGAGCTCGTTCTTGCCTGGTATGTGATCAGTGCTTAAGTGGTCATCATAATCGTTGCTTGAAGGGAGAAGATGTAATTGTTGGTAGACATGGGGCTTACGCAAATAAGGTACACTGCCAAGCGCTATGGGCCTTTCCCTTGCCTGAGAAAATTAACCCCAAGACTGCTGGACCATTATTTTGTGGTGGAATTACAGTCTTCAATCCGATTATTCAGAATAATATCAAGCCTACAGATCACGTAGCTGTGGTTGGAATTGGTGGATTAGGACACATGGCTATTAAATTTCTTGATTCGTGGGGATGTGAGGTTACTGCGTTGTCTACCAATCCTGAAAAAGAGAGGGAAGCGCAAGAGTTTGGAGCTGATCATTTCTTGAATTCTCGGGATCCTGATGCTCTAAAGAGTCATGCGAATACTTTTGATATGATATTAGTTACTGCAAACGTTGACCTGGATTGGGATTCCTATATAAGTACACTTCGTCCTGGTGGCAAGTTACATATTGTGGGCGCAGCTTCACAAGTAAGGGCTACCGTTTTTCCCTTGATCTCTGGCGAGAAGTCTATTGGTGGTTCACCTATAGGAGGTCCAGCTGACATTTTGAAGATGCTTGATTTTTGTGCTCGCCATTCCATCGAACCAGTCATAGAAGAGTTTCCAATTTCACGCGTTAACGAAGCCTTGGCGCATCTTGAATCCGGGGACGCACGTTATCGAATAGTCTTAAGGAATGATTTTAAGAAGTTATAAGGAGTTAGCAGAGTCATTGGTGAAGGCTTCGATAAAATTATTGCTTCCATAATGTAGTAAGCCCTTAGAAACTTTTGATTATTTAAGATACAATCCTCGATTCGAATCCCACTCCGAGAATAGATTCAGCGGATGACAGTAGAATAGAGGAGTGAACGAAATTAAATTGACTGATCTTGTATGGATTTTAATCATAAAACCTCAAATACAAGTTTCAGATTACTAGCAGCGCAGTTGCATAGAACAAAAAGTAGGATATCTCTAGGATTATTATTGATAGCTACACTCGGATTATCTTGTTTATCTACTATGCTCAATATTGTGATAGCCCAACCTACTACTTCTCAATCCGCCACTACAAAAGAGTTATCAATAATGTTATTAAACCAGGTAAAGAGGTATTTACCAGACGTATCCATTGTGGTAGGAATCATTAGTCCAAATGGTACTCAAGTATATGGCTACGGAAATATATCTAACGCAAATAGTACAAAAGTAAATGGAAATACGATCTTTGATATTGCTTCTATTACTAAGACATTTACTACAACACTATTAGCTGATATGGTAAAGCAAGGTTTAGTTAATCTAGACGATCCAATTGGAAAGTACCTACCTGCTACTGTTAAGGTACCAACATACAATGGACATAAAATTACACTTGAGGATCTAGCCACGCATACATCAGGATTACCGGATTTTCCTGCTGGATGGATTAGAAACCATACCTATACTACTCAGCAGGTCTATAGTTTTCTTTCAAATACTTCACTCATGAGTGAACCAGGAATCAAGGCTAACTATTCTGATATTGGTATGGGTCTTTTAGGTCATATTCTGTCCATAAGAGCAGGTGTTCCGTATGCCCAACTTGTAAAAGACAGGATCTTAAGTGTGCTTGGCATGGATAGTACGGGAATTGCAATGAATAGTACGGCAATAACCCTTTCTGATGCCCTTAAATCCAGATTAGCTAAAGGTCACATTGGTGGTAAAGAAGTTAATCTTGAATTCATTCCAGATGCAATTCAACCAGCAGGAGCATTACATTCAACTGCAAATGACTTGTTAAAGTATCTAGCTGCTAATATCGGCTTAACTCATACTAGTATAAATGACATAATTCAGGAAACACATCTGATAAGACATGAATATCCCCAAGAACTTGATCCCTTTCCGTTTCCGTCCAACAAGAGTTTGAGTGTTAGTTATATTGGTCTTGGATGGTTTATAGAAACTAATCTAGGTGCAGAAGTTATACAGCATGGCGGTGGTATAGATGGTTATAGTACCCTTATTGGATTTAATCCAACCAAGCAAGAAGGAGTAATAATATTATGCAGCTGCGATGGTAAGGATGTACCTTCACCAATATTCGAATCATGGCGAAGTTTGCTGTACCGGTAGTTGGATTACCTCCAAAGATTGCATAACGCAGTAACATAATTAGGGAAACAGTAACAATGACACAAACACAATCATAATGTATGGGGACTGTTTACATCTCATGGATGAAAAATCTTTCAGCTTCAAAGGCATTCCTTGTCGTGTGTCTTATAACGGGGGTTTGTGCAAGTACTTCTATACTTGAAATGCCAAACGAATCTGAAGCACAAATTCGCTGTAGGGGAACTGCTGCATGTTTTATTGGAAATGTAACCAAGGTCATTGATGGGGATACTCTTGACGTTAATGGAATTAGGATTAGACTGAGTCTCATAAATACCCCCGAATTAGGAATGACGAATTTTACTGAAGCAAAAGAGTTAGCACTTCGACTATGCCCCATTGGAAGTGTGGCATTAGTTGACCAAGATGATGAGCAAAAAAAGGGAAGTTATGGAAGGATGATTGGTGAAGTATACTGTAATTACAGTCCGACTAATCAGAATTCAACAAAGAACTTTAGCGAAGAAATGCTCAAGAGCGGTTTTGCACTCATACTGACAAAATTTTGCGCTCACAGCGAATTTGCTATTGAATCGTGGGCGAAGAAGTATGGCTGCTAATTGTTCTATCCCGTATTAAGAAGGGCTAATTGCATATACATTACAAAATGAAGACTAGAGCCACATTCAACTTTCAAAGTTTTAGAATCACATGCAAATGCAAATTGGCCCGTTCGTCATGAAGAGAATTCTTAGAGGGGTTTGCATTATCATTGGTAATCTCAATCAATCATGATTAATTATGTATTTAAATCATCTAACTCGATTTTGCCTAGACGTATATGTTCATGGCGCTCGGCACACTCACCTAGCCTTTTTGCAATCATTCAAGTGAATTAACTTCAGGTTGCTAATTCGACAACATTAACATTTTCTATTTGATACTTTCTATTTAATTTTTTCATAATTTGCAAGTCTCTCTTTGAGTAATGTATGATGTAATTCGTTTATTTTCCCTTTAGCATATGCATCTTCTATATCAGTTTTTATTCGCGACAGCTGTTCTACTATATCATTTTTTGGTATTGTATTTAGAGAGTTGATTTCTTTTGTGAAAATTTCTCTATAACTTATTGATATTTCATTTCCCAATTTGTCATACTGCTCTTTGTTTATCTTACCCTTTGTGTACTCATCTGTTATTTTATCCTTTAATTTATTTAATTTTTCAATATCGTTACTATCTAATTTACCATCATTGTACAGATTTTTAGCTTCGTTATGACAATGGTCTAATTTACTTACCTGTTTTCTTCTATTTCTCCATTCTATAACTGTTGGAGTTAACCATGAACCAATAAAAGCGGTAGCAACGATTGTAATCAGAGTAGCCACATATTGTGTCGGAATTGGAGGAGGAAGTGCTTTGAAGTTAGCAGTAAAACTCCCAAATTTTGTAATATTGAGTGTTGCTTCTTGTTTGTCAGGCTTCATATTAAAAAAATCTAAAATAGAATCAACAATGTTTGATGGAGATGAAAATGTTAATAATTGAGTGGAATTTCCGCCTAAATTCTCCTGCCAACTAACAAATTCAAAACCCTGATTTGATTTAGCAGTACATTGAGAACCAGAATATACATAGAATTGTTGTCCTATTGGAGCTGTTAATTTGTCCTTATCGCATTCTATACGACCTCCGTTAAATGGTTCGGTGCTAAACGTCACCTTTGCTACAACTTTATTTGCTTTTCCATCAATTACAGAAACTGAATTATCCCAATTATTGGCGACGTAAATTGTATTTGTATCCGAATTAACACCAATATCCCCAGGTCCCTTTCCAACTGGTATGTCATTTCCTATCTTTGTCTTACTATTTCCATCAATTACAGAAACAGTATCATCATCATTGGCAACATAAATTGTATTTGTATCCGAATTAACACCAATATCCCCAGGTCCCTTTCCAACTGGAATGTCATCTATCTTTGTATTATTTGTCAGACTAATTACAGAGACGCTATCACTATCATTATTGGAGACATAAATTGTGTCTAATGACGAAATAACATCTATATCCCCCGAAGTTCCAACTGGTATGTCATCTATCTTTGTATTGTTTTCTCCATCAATTACAGAAACAGAATTATTGTCCAGAAAGGCGACATATATCATATCACGCAATTGATTTACGGCTATATCCCTAGGTCCCTTTCCAACTGGTATGTCATCTATCTTTGTATTATTTTCTCCATCAATTACAGATACTGTGTTATTATCTAGATTGGCAACATAAATTGTATTTGTATCCTCATTTACACCTATAGCCTCAGGAGAACTTCCAACTGGAATGTCATTTCCTATCTTTGTATTATTTTCTCCATCAATTACAGATACCGTGTTATCAAGATAATTAGCAACATACATCATATTTGTATTTGAATTAACACCTATACCGGTAGGTCCCTCTCCCACTGGAATGTCATTTCCTATCTTTGTATTATTTTCTCCATCAATTACAGATACCGTGTTATCAAGATAATTAGCAACATACATCATATTTGTATGTGGATTAACAC
>JBAWET010000102.1:0-15716 GCA_049591355.1 Nitrososphaeraceae archaeon | reverse complement strand
GTTAATGGCGATGATGGTAATGATTTGGTAATTGGTAGCTTTGCTAACAGTTCCATGTCGATAAAAGATTTAGCTGCTGATACACTTACATGTGGAACAGGTAATGATACTGCGTTCATTAACATATCTGATAATGATACTGCATCCGCAGATTGTGAAACAGTTATTATTTCGCCTTAAAAGTACTTTAAATCCGTCGTGGACTAAACGTAGCAGGCTAAAACATAACAATAACAATATTCGAATTTCAATTAAGTAAAGCATTTCAAACATGTTGGGAATTATTTATTACGGATTGTAACAACCTTAAGGCTTAAGTAGCAGATTTACCAAGTTAGTGAGTGAAGGATCAAGTCTCTCGGTACAATTGGAAATAACCAATAATTGAGAATGTGTTTCAAAGACTTCTATGTTATAAAATAACTATTGCTTACAAACATAGAGATCCCATCAAAATCAAAAAATATGCTCAAGTAATAACAGTAAAAGAAGGAAAACATTATATTTCTAACGTAAAATTCAAGGAAGAAAGGAATGGTTATCATATGGAATAAGGCATTAAACTGCTGCAAAACATTATCAAAAATGACTTCCGAACATCAAGGAATAATCGCATATTATCAGAATGATCTCATTGATGAGGATTCAGAAAAAGGCGAAGATGGTGAAGGCTATTATTTTGTGATTGACGACAAAGGTCTTCCTATCGGAAATAAATTGCTTTACTGTCCCTACTGTGGCATTGAAATAAAGTAAATCAGATACTACAGTAATATGACCAGGATCTTGAATATAGATCACATTTCAGTTTACTCTTGCATTACTGACAGTATGCTGATAATCCTAATGCAAACAAAAAATGTAAAAGGGACCATTGAGTTGCTATTATTACTTTTTCCAGCTGTTTGGCCTTCTAAGCAATTCCATATGCAAAATTGATAGTTCAGACTTAAATTTGATGAATAAGATCCTTTAGATTCCTCTTTGGTTTAGGTTGGAGCATTTTTTTTGGATATCCTATGCATAAAATAGAAGATGGCACAAGATTTGTTTTTAACACTTCCATAACTTTTGCTTCATCAACCATTCCTATCCAAACGGAGCTCAATCCCAATGCATGTGCTGCCAGCTGCGAATAGGCGGCTGCAAGGGTTGAATCTTGTTGAGAAAACTTCTTGATAATATTTTGCGGGAAATTCATCTTCACTCTTTCAGGATTCATACAAAAGACAAGAACTACTGGTGCATTAACATATGGTTGATTATTTGCTGCCTCAACAAGTCTTAATTTCATATCTTGACTTTTTACATGATAGATTTCGAAGCCCTGGAAGCCTCCTGCTGTGGGGGCGGTATCTGCAGCGGCAAAAATCATTTCTAGTTTCGAGTCTTCTATAGGTCGATCTTCAAATCTCCTATGAGATCTTCTATTTAACATAACATTGAAAATATTAGTTTGAAATACTTCTTCTATCTCGGCCGTATCTTGGACCTGATTTTCTTCTTTAGGATACAGCAATGTTTCATCCTTTCCTCCACCATAACCACCAAACATTCTTGAAAGAATATCATTTGGATAAGACATGACAATATGATGTGATGGCCAATAATAAATTGTATTTGTTGTAGAATACATTACGATATACAAAATGTAAGGTGATACGATGGACTATCAGACTGGGACCGATCAAAAATGATGGCTACATTTCTAACAACTTTGTAACTTCTTTTCGTTCTTGGAGGCCCCTTAGGGGACTTGAGAATGGCGGTCCGAGACAATCAATTCTCTTGTAAATTTTGTTTTCATAATTAGAACATGTTCCTCAGTAAATAGACCATCAGACTTTTATCAATATAGTTCATTCTGAAAGGTTTTAAAGTTCGCAGTCAAATATCAGCTCATCAGTTTTACAATCCTTTTACTGAATGAAAAAATCTGTGCATGTTGTTCTTTGCATTTCTTAGTAGACTTGATCCTTAAGCATATCCGTGATGAGTATGACATCGAATATTGTCTGGTTCGCAACTGGAGTTTAGACCCACTGTAATTCTTGCTGGCCCAAGTCGTAGTCTGAGCAAATACTACGCCAGATGAAATTACCCAACCTAGTTTTGAGAGTTCTAATTGGGTCTAATCTTTTCACGGAAGTCCAAAAGCAACTATGGACCCTCCTATTTGGCCTTGTGTGGTTATGCCTTGGACTTTGCCGGTAGGCACATACAGCAATCCATCTCCTATTGATGGGCCGACAGGTCCTATTGGAGCATTCACGTTAAATTCCCATAGCTTTTCGCCCGTTTGTTTATCCAATGCCAAAATCACGCCTGATTTGACCTTTTCCGTAAATGGGATATAGCCACCGAATACAATTGAATTGGTTATTAATGGAGAAACTCGGGGAGGAAATTTCGTATCGTATTGCCATTTAATGTTGCCCGTAGCCAGATCCAGAGCAACTATGGTTCCATTTCTTAGCCCTTGTTCAATAGTATGAGGAGCAGCTATCTTGTGTCCGCTTATTCCATCAGTAAAAAAGTTCAAGCCTCTGTTAGTTGCCGCAATGTAAAGACTGTCGCTATCAACTGCATGATAACTGTACACACCATAAGACCATATCATACCACTGCCATCACTTGAGGGCATTGAATCTGTGTTGTATCGCTTTCCTAAAGACTTCCACCATATTTCCTTTCCCGTTACGGCATTCATTGCGATTACATTGCCCATTTTATCGTGACCTACGACCAATTTTTCCTGCGTATTATTATCAAGAATTAGTCGACTGATACTACTTCCCCATGATGTATCCCAATCATGTGTATCTGGGACACTTACGTCCAGAACAGTGCCATGTGCTATGAATGGAGTCGCCCATAATATTTTACCATTAGTAACGTTTATCGCCATCATATGGTTTGAGTAAAAGTTTGGAGTCTGTCTAGTACTCGCATTAAAGTTAGGTGACGCACTTCCTAATGGAACATACATTTTTCCTGTCTCTGGATCAAGAGAACCCCCAGACCACGCTGTTGCACCTCCGTTGGGAGGAGTCTTTCCGAGTTTTACCCAAGCGCCTGCTGTGGTATCAAGATTCCATATTATTTCACCGTTAGTACGATTGATTGCAGTAACATTTCCCTTTACGATGCCCAATCCAGGAGGAAGGCCACTCCCGCCAGAACCTGCAATCACATAATCTTTCCATACGATTGGTGCAGAATCAATACTATAACCCAACAGTGGATCACCCAAAACCTTCGATACCCATTTAATTTCACCATTTGTTGCATTGATCGCCACAATGGAAGAGTTCGACGCGGTGCTTGAAAATATTACACCGTGATTAAAGACCAAACCCATCGTAGGGCCGTTTCCAGCACGGATCTTCCAAATTACTTTTCCAGTCGAGGTATCAAATGCTATTATATTCCCAACATAATCTTGAACGTAGCCTTTGTGACCTATGATAATGGGAGGTTCTTGTATCTCAAAATCATTGTAGAGCGTCCATTTAACCTGCAGCGTGCCAACGTTGTTCTTTGTTATTACAGTCTGATTACTATTCCTAGTACCGTATATATCATGATTAACATGTATCCAGTTATTTTCATCCTTCTGCTCAATGCCAGTGTCGCTTTCGACGAGTACAGGAGAGATAGAGTCAACGGCTGAAGCGTTCGTGAATATAACACAACATAAGAAAACCATTGCCGCCATTATGGTAACTAAAATATGGCCGAAACTAAGCTTTATTTTGGCGAACGAGTTTTCATCATAGTTCATAGACGAACTAACACGGATATCAAAATAAAATATTGCCATCTACGGTATTATTACTAATTGGTTTAATAGTTTATGTTTAAATTACGTCATGAATACAATCCAATTGTACTCCATAACAGATGATCTTAACCTCATCCCATCTCATCCAAGCTAAGTCTTTTTAAAGATTAATTCATATCATGTCAAAGGTTTCGAATAAAAGTATCGAACAGTAAAACTTATTTGCCAACATTCACCTGATAAACATTTCCATCTTTCGAAAAGCACTACAGATCTTTTACAATATCCATGTTAAATCATTTTTCTAAGACCGACTTAAAATGGTTATTAATTCTAACCAATATGCTATTTGGGTTTGAATCACTGCGAAGGAATCTTCCTATTTAAATTAATGCATGCATATTAAACGGATTTCACAAATAAGCCCTTGTTGTAAAATTGGCAGGAAGTCGGAGCTCACATTTATAAGAACTAGAATCTCCGGGGGCTACAGCCAAAACGAATAAATGAATTAAATGATAATTTTGAAAAGGTAAATTCTGTCTATAATATTAAACGGACAGTTCGATGATTATAAATCTGCCTACAATAATTACGCATCTCTATCATTTTAGGCATTCCAATAATTTCTGCAAGTCAGACAAATGTAGTTCATAAATATACTAGGATTACAGTCAAGATTTAATTCACATTCACAAATTATACCACATGTCTTGCACTGATGTCGATGTAAGATAGCGATTTTCCCCACAGTTGAATATACACATTATTACTTAAATATCATGTAATGACCATAAGCTGCAAAATCAATCTACTCAGGATCTGACTCGGCCGCTCTGACCTTCTGTGCTTTTTCTAAATTTTCTGAAGAATCGTTCGTCATTATTAGTAGTACATTAAAGAATATCTGCCTTACAAGACTAATGCTGCAGCTGAATAATTTTGATTATGGTAGACAATCGCAGCAGGACTTTTTTTCAAGATAGCTTTCTATAATCATGAGTGGTTGGGTCATTACTAGGTTTATTTCATGATATTGAATTTTAGTACGGTACTTGAAATCAATGAAGTATATGTCACTCACTTTCATGCGGCAGACAAGGCACACATAAGCTAATCGGAAGAAAGTAGCTCGCAGTCCACTACCTTTTGTCTTCAGGATCATTTTCAATCTATATAATTTTATATATATTGAGGTCTTAAATTCTGAATAATGGTAAAGCCAAAGAGAATCACAATGTCAAATAATCAGATTGTGGTTCGGCCCAGCAGAGGCAGAGTAGATTATAACTTTGTAAATTACTGCTCTACCTGTAATATTAAATATCTAAAGAGTGTTTTGTACTGTGGACAATGTAATAGAAAATTAAGGTTCAAACCGTTTAACCGAACTAAGGAAATTGAATTTAGTAGGATTTGAAGCTAAGAAGAACGGTGGAGTGCTTAATTAACTAAGTTAAAATATTGATATATTATGCGGGATGGTAGATTTTTCTCTAACGCAATGAACCACAGCAAAGGAATGTCTTCGAATGGTAAGGATAAACAGTAATAGTACAATATGGACTTATATATATAGTCAATTTCGCTAAAATTTAGAATGATCTCTTCTTAAAGTATGCCAAAAGCTCTCGGAAAAAGATCCAGTACGTCACACAAACAATTAGCCAAGTTTGGATAAATACAATTGATATGCCTTATGTTGGTAACGACTCCACTTAATTTGATTTCAAAATTAACAAAAATTGGCAAATAACGATATTATTTCGAATGTTCTCATATGCTTACGTCTCAAAGAAATAGCAGGAAATCTTATTTTAGCAAGAAAATTGCTGTGGTAGATGATGAGGGCGATATAGCTCGGATGTTTACTGATGCTCTAAAATCTAACGGTTATAGAGCTAAGGCTTTTACAGATCCTTTAGTTGCTTTCGACCAAATCTGCTCGGATCATTCCAGTTATGGTTTGGTTTCGAGCGATGTAAGGATGCCTAATTTATCAGGAATCGAATTGGCAACCAAGCTGAGAGAAAAATATAAGAAAATAAAGATAATTTTAATGAGTGCTTATGAAACTGAATATATCAGGATTAGTAATATGAAAAATATTGATTACTTTATTTCAAAACCAGCTCATATCGAAAAAGTTCTTGGAATAATCGAGGATGTTATATTACCCCCGAAAATAAAGATTGAAGAAATTCCAACCATGTAATCATTCCCGTTGCGGCTGGTCAATTAACAAAAATTATCACCCTTTACAAAAAAGCCTAGTCCAACTTGTATCTTGATTCAAGATCAATTCAATTCCTTCAACCAAGTTTTCCAATACGTAAGCGTCAGTTAGTTCTTCAAGTCTATTTGGGGTTATGGCAAAAAATTTATTATATCTGTAAAACTGCGATTATGATGAAAGGGCAAAAAATGTCTATCCAAGAAGTAGATCAAATATCGATTACAATTCTTATGGACAACTCTACTGATCTGTTGTTAAAAAACTCCTCCCATGCAACAAGAGCTCCATTGACAATGAATGAAAAATTCGTACTACCGCCTCCAATAGCGGAACATGGATTCTCTGCCTTAGTTAATGTTGTTAAATACGAAAAAAATAGCTATACCAAAAATAACAATAATATTTTTCTTTTCGATACAGGCGTAAGTGAAAATGGTGTATTACATAACATAGATGTTTTTGGAATAAATTTTGATCAGATAAAGGGAATTATTCTAAGTCATGGTCATTTTGATCATTTTACAGGTCTTGTTAATATAATTAAGACAATGACTTTTAGACAACCTACTGCTATTCTTAATTTGTTTATACATCCTGACGCGTTTCTAAAACGGTGGGTAATATTCCCTGATGGAAGAAGAGCAAAGATGCCGTTCCTAGATGAAAAGAACCTAGAAAAAATGGGAGTACAAATACATAAAAATACCGGTGTAAGGCTGCTCCCCAATGACAAATTTCCTTGGCTATTAATTACAGGGGAGATACCCAGAGTGACAAATTATGAGAGAGGCTTTCCGATTCAATATACAGAAAATCCACATGACAATGAAAAGGATCTCAGGCCCGATCCGTTAGTCAAAGATGATCAAGCAATAGTGGCCAATGTCAGAAATAAAGGATTAGTAATTTTAACGGCCTGTGGTCATTCAGGAATCATAAATACGATTAACTATGCAAAGAAAGTAACCCGAATAAATAAGATTTACGCAGTCATAGGAGGCTTTCATCTTCCAGCAGATGGTGGAATCTATGAGCAAGCAATAGAGCCAACTATAAAAGAGCTGGAGAAAGCTGACCCTGATTATATCGTGCCGTGTCATTGCACTGGCTGGAAAGCGACGAATAGGATCATTGAATCTTTCCCTGAAAAATTTATGCAATCAAGTGTTGGTACAAGGTTTAAATTTTAGTTCTGACGCAAACTTGAGAGCTACTGTAATTTGATTGAACTAGAGTCAATCTCTCGCAATTGCGTTGACCGGTTTAATTACATTAGAAGGCATAAAAATATTAGTTATAATCAGGGCAGGCAACTGACAACATGAAATTAATCTGGTTGCATCCCTTAGGTACTGTTGGAATTGTATGACTTGACAACCGAATCAGAGCAAGATTCATTGATGATAAATGTTACAAATATGAGGACAACACACTTTCTTTAACGTATTGGGTAGTCGGTAATTGGATGGTGATAGCATAAATCAATTACGCGCCTTAAATCCATTAAATTAAAAGCATTTTTTCGATGGAAGTAGCGGATTCAGTCTTGTTGTGCCATTGAAAATAGTAAATAAATTAAGAGGGAAATAAGAGCGTCGATTCTTCCAACTCCAGAATTGGTATGTAGATGGAATGAGTATCAGTGCCTATCTTGTCCACAAATCGAAATTCACCCGTCAACTGCTTCAATTCGACAAATTTCTTATCAGGTTTGTCTTTTTCCAGAATATAGTGGACTAGAGCTCCACCCAAAGCTCCTGTCTCAATAAAAAGAATCTCATTATTATTGTATCTTATGTGATACAGCATTGGTGTTAGTCCTAGTGCTGATTGAGTTGAAAATAGTATGACCTTGAGCATATCTTCTAGCGTCCTGTATCTAAAGTAAGTTATTTGTGATTCAGATTCTTTATCCATTATTGAATTGAAGTATATCCTTCAATTTCTTCTTATCGCTAAAATTGGTGACAATATTAATAATAAAAACATACTACCGCAATTATGAAATGAATTATTAATATTACAAAGGATACCGTGTAGATTATACTACGCTAATTGTTAGCACTAACTTTAGTTAAAAACAACAGATCCCGATTAACTAACAAATGATGATCACTAATAAATACTCTAACATACGATGGAATGATTCAACAAATGAAATATAGAAGCAGATCAGAAATAGTAGCCTTGATCCTAGAGGCAGCAAACGGTGGAGCGACTAGGACCAAAATAATGTACAAAGCTTTTTTATCATTCGTACACTAGAAAGGATATCTTTCTGTGCTTTTGGAAAATGAATTAATAGAGTATGACGCAGGAGGAAAAATCTATAAGACAACTCCAAAAGGTATACGACTTCTAGAGGTCTATAATCAGATAAGCCACAAACTAATTATTTCGTAGCCAACGTCAAATAGAGATAACATAGCTCGATACTAGACCTTGATTCACATAGTAATATTTCTGTAACCTGTCGAAGTTCCGTACTAGATAGAATAGCTTTGCACTCGGAATTGTTCTTCAGGTTATACTAGTTAGCAATTCATTTTATTCGTTTTAGGTTCTTGATCAATTTATTAATTTGTATAATTTCAAAATGAAGTTGAGAACAGTAACATATCCCTCTTCTTATGCAGTCTTAGAAATCGTAACCCGAATATGTATTTTTATACATCTCGGTCGGTATGTCATATTCTAATGAACCATTTTCGTTGAGTAGTTCCAAAAAGTAAGTTACCATAGCATATGAAAGAAAGGAATCATGCATTGACCTCGTTAACTTATTCCACATTCGTCTCTTGTATTTACAACCGACTCTAGAAGGAATACCAACTATTTCATTTCATCCCGGTTTGCCATAATTCGAAAATAGACGTAAATTGATAAGAAGTAAATGAGAGGTAGATGCTAGATCAACTCTGTGCCTAACTACGGACTTATTTTTACTACCCACAATTCGAGTTGGGTTGAGTCATCTCATTATTTGGTTGTTCTGGCTGGGAGTGCTTAGCATGATCTTACGTATTTAAGTAATTTAATCCAACTGTGCTAGGAACCATCATATAAACAAAATAATAATAATGAGATAGACCCATAATAATATGAATAGTCAAGTGAACCTATCTTCAATGTTTTCACGACCTTTATTAATTTATGATGATACCTGTTTGTCATGCGGAAAGTTTGCGGAAATTGTAAATATAATATCCAGAGGTTGGATAAGAATAGCTGGACATCATTATTCAAAAGAGGCCTCAGAGGCGAAGCAGGTAATTTTTCCCAAAGGTTACGATGCAACGAAGATGTTCTGGCTAATTAATTCCAAAGGTGCATATGGTGCAAGGGCTGGTTTAATGCCGATGGTAAAAGAAGTCCTTATTGGATTGTTAGTCCACAATGAATCCCCGCGTCTGAATACTGGTGCCGTAAAGTATTCGTGTGATGTCCAGTCGTCATCATGCATGTCTACCCAAGGCCTAATTAGTCGAATTATGAATATGGCAAAAACCAGTGTTGTTTTTCCATTCGATCAATCGCACAGAATTTAGGAAAATCAGCACATATTAATGGATGTAGATTCAGATTGTGACCGAGATTCCGTTTATCGGCAGTCTCAGAGTTCAAGGGAAATGGGCATGTTTTATAAACAGAACTTTTTGTGTAGATTTAATTGTAACCCATAGATGACAATAATACTTCACAGATCTTTCTACAGTTTAATTCTAATAGTCACCGACGTAGTGTTCATTTTATGTTTATGTATCAACTAATTATGCTGTAATCTTGAAAAAGAACAGTCCGACAAAAGAAGTAATAGTTTGGTAGATGAAGCCAAATTTACAAGTATTGAACTATGTAACTTGGTGATTTTAGAAATTCAAAAATAATGAATATGCAATATTATTAATGCATCACAAATTGTCTTAAGTTATTTAGATAAAGAGTATCCATTAATATTGGTTGATGTTAAACTATAAAGGTACTAACGCGCATAAGAAATGAGTGCAACACAAGATCTAAAAGAAGACCACATAATTGTTAGGAGACTTGGTTCGATTGCTCAGAAATGTTCAAATAAACTTTCTGCTAACGAACCTATCCCGCTCGAGGACATCAAAATAATTTCTGTAATTATCGAAGAATTCGTAGACAGCTTTCACCATGGTAAAGAGGAAAAAGTGTATTTCCCAGAAACAGAAGATAGAGATAATTTTGCTGAAGATATCCGCAAATTTCTTATCGAACATGAACTTGGAAGGAGGATTGCCAGAATGTTAAGCCGACATTTGGATTCATGGCAAAAAGGCACAGACTCAAGAGAACCAGTTGCAAGATTTCTCAAATCATACGCTATTTTTATAGCAGATCATACTGGAAAGGAAGACAAATTCTTTGATTTGGTTGAGGAGAACGGTATACTATCTAATGAGGAGAATGCGATGTTGATTCAACATTATGAAAGCTGTCACAAGCAAATTGGGGGCAAGATCAGAATTGAGCAAATGATAAAATTGATAGATTATTTGGAAAATAGAGACTGGATGAAATAATCAGTAAAATATCATTACCCATGTCATTCATTTGTAGATTATGGATCCATTTTATAGTCAATTGGTGAGTCTAATCTTACCCCCATTCATTGGATCAATTAGATTCCTTACCCCCATTCATTGGATCAATTAGATTCCTTAATCTGAAATCAACTGCCTGTGAATGGGAACAATCTCCTATTGCTATGCCTCGTTCATGAACAGAAGAATTTCATCAATTCACATCGATAATCAAAAACTTTAACAATATGTTTAGTTGAAAATAAAGGAGTGATTGGCAGAACTGAAAAATACTCTAACATGCTCCATGGTTATAGTAATGGTTATTTTATTGGGCGTTCATTGTTCTACTTCCAAAGTCCATGCCCGCTCAGAATGGGAAATACGAGCAGAGGCGCAGTATGAATTTGCTAAATTTGTTGAAAAATTGCAGAAGGAAATAGAACTCAAAGATCCACAAGCATTCACTGATTATAAGAAAGTAATTGTTCAATTATTGCCAGAATTTAGGCAAATTATTGACCGGTTAGATCCGTTGGTAAAAAATGAATTTTGTAAGTTAGCAAGTACCTCATCAGTATTTCCAGTAGATTGTGAATTGCTGGATCAATCGTTGCCACTTCCTACTTCACAATCTAACGCTATAGGAAATTCTTCAGATCCGTGTTCTGCTCTTCAGACTGACACATACTTGACTGTATTAGAAATCAATACTTTGCAAATTCAATGCGACAAGAAAATTTCCAACGCTAGGGATACAGAAAATCAGAGAGGAGAAGAAATATCCAATGAAACAAGTACAACACGAGCAAAGGAAAGGCTGAATGTAGGTTGTGATACTCTACTGTTACTCTCAAATGAAACTCAAAATATATTGAAGAATATGAATAAAGATATTGCATCATGTTACACTATGGATTCAAAGCGAAATTAATTTTACTTCGATGAGAAAACCATGAAAATCGTTGGTCAAGGCTGCGTTAGATAAGGCGCAGAATTGAAACTGAACGAAGGTCCAGAAAATGAGGACCAGGCTAAGTGATCTGCTCTAATATCCACTCTCTAAATTTTGCAATGGCAAATTCTTCAGATTGCTTAAGGAATTTAGGATCTTTTAGATTCCATTGACTTTCAGGAAGGCCATCAAAAAACTCTTGCATACACAAGGTAAATCTAAGGCGTAAATTTCTTGGGTTCTCAATTATACTGTAACGATGTAGAATGTTAGCAATTTGTCCAAATACAGAATTATAGTCTCGCTTAAATGGCTCTATTTCGAAAACCTCATACAACTTTGAAGTTATTGAATCCAAGTCTTGTTTGATAGTGATCAACGTATATAATTAACAAAGAGTAGTTTTTTACGATTTATGTCACTTTGACGCCACCTTTGGGTAATCAGTAAGAAATTCCATCTCTGTTTCTAGTTCAAGTGAGAATGCAATTCAAGGCCAATAATGCAATTTAACACAATAATTTTAAAATTGAACTTGAGTTGAATACAATTTCATTATTCTCCTGCATGTGTAAGACAATATTCAAGTTCAAATAATTGCTTTCGCCAAAATAAGAAACAGTTCGTAGAAGTTAATGATAGCAGATTTAGTTTTGAATTTAAACTTGGATGACAGATAACTTAAACTATAAGAAATAGTGAATAATGTCAGCAAATATGCAAAGTATAATACAAGATGAAGGAAAACATCCTGTAGATAGCACCTTATTCATGCTTTGCATATATCCTACGTTCCATATATGCAAATTTTACTCAAATAGTGACCCATTTGTTAGATGAGCTTGTCAAAGACAGAGTAGACGCCAAGAAGCCTCGCGAAGAGGGATTATCTTATACTATTGATAAACTTCGAGCGTTTGACAGAGAAAACTTCGAGATCATAGCACCTATGATTGACGTAGTTAAGATTTATAGCGCATTTCCATTATTAATTCCAGATTCCTTTCTTAAGAAAAAAATACAATTTTATCATGGTTTTGATATTATGGTTTCGACCGGAAGTACGCTTACTGAATTTGCGATATCAGAAGATTCTTTTGACGAGTTCCTTAAGGAGTCTGCTCGAGTCGGGTTTGATATAATAGAAATTGGTGAGAATAACATTGATTTAGATAAAGATAGAAAGAAGAGGTTAGCTGAATCAGTTCTTGCTGCAGGCTTAAAATTTAATTGGAAAATAGGAAAGAAGGATCCTCGCCATCAGCTTCGAATTGACAATGCACTGTCGAAGGTCGAGGAAGCACTAAGTGTTGGTGCAAAGAAGGTAATTCTTGAAGCCAACGAAGGTATCAATGTAGGAATATATAATGAAAATGGTGCGATTAGATGGAACTATCTCGCTGCTCTTACCGCAAAATACCCTCCAAACACTTTCATTTTTGAAGCTCCCCTTGAATCCCAGCAATCTGCTCTGGTAGCCGAATTTGGTCAACGTGTAAATCTTGCTGAAATTGCCATGGACCATGTTGTTTCAATAGAATCTCAGAGAAGAGGATTTCTTTCTAAATCCTCATTTGGTATGTCGTTCATGCAGAAGGAAATTGGAGGAGGTCCTGCTTCAAAGTTCATTTATTATTTAATAAATACAAAATATCCAATTGAACAGAGCGATTTAATTAACATAACTCATTTACCTAGAAGAACAATTCAGAGTGCAATCGAAGACTTGAGAGACCAAGGATTCATAATCGAGAGGAACAGCTTGGATGATACTAGAAGAAAGGTGTACTATCCAGTTCAATCAGAATGGCTTTGAACTAGTCATATCTAGGAACCTCATTGATTCTAAAATGCGAATAATCATAGATCATTATTTTACCTATCGGACTATATCTTTCTTAGTCGAAATGTGTACAAATTGATCCTTATCAACTTGTGCAATTCAAGTCTTTTGTAATTTATAAGACCTTGTAGCCATTGTGTATCCACTAGGATTTCTGGCCAGATGTCATTTTACACTTCCAACCTACTATTTTGTTGCATTTGTAGCATTAGAAGTTGTTGTTAATGTAGCAATAGCCGCTGTTGTTGTAGCGTTACCGGATCTAGGACTTTCGTCTATTGTCTGTAGTCCTTTGTCTCTAAGAACTTCATTTAGAAGCTTTAAATCATAGATCCCAGATAAGTCTGGCCGCGTTTTACCAAGGAATCCAATATCAAATGCATCATTTGCAGACCTAATCAATGATGATATTATAGGATCCCATGTCAACTCCAATCTTGGTAAAGATCGCTTTAGAACATCCTCTGGAATAATCTGTCCAGTAAGTTTTTTCAACTCGATATTGAATTGCTTTATTGCTTCGTCTTGATGAGTGTTGATCCACTGTGTTTCGTCGACATGACTAGCCAAAAGTTTCTTTATGACATCCGGATTATTTTGAAGGTAATCTGTTCTTACGAGAATGTTCGCAGTTACGAACTTACCATCTGGCCACAAGTCTCTCTCATCTAGGAACAGTCTTGAATTAGCTTCTTTGATAAAGCGTTCTCCCCAAGGTTCTGGCACCCATGCTCCATCAACTTGTTTCTTTAGTAGGAGTGTCAAGATATCTGCATTTTTGGCAGGAACGACTTCCACATTTCCTCCATGTTCTTTTGTTTGGTATCCATTATCCAAAAGATACTTTCTGAGAGCTACATCCTGAGTATTCCCTAGCTGAGGTGAGGCAAAAAGTTTGCCTGCAAAGTCCTTGGGTGATTGAATCCCCGAATCATTCCTGACAACGAATACAGCTCCTCCACTTGATGCACCTGCCACTATCCTCACGTCTTTTCCACCTGATACGATATATCCGTTTATTGCGGGATTTGGACCCACATATGTGGCATCAATTTGTTTAGCAAATAACGCTTCGATAGCCGAGGGTCCTGCATTAAAGATGAATCGTTTGATCTCTATGTTGTCCCCCAAGGACTTTTGAAAGGCTCCATTTCCTACCCCAATTACTGCTTGGGCATGATTAATGTTTGGAAAAAATCCAAGTCTAAGAACTTTCTTTTCCGTTCCTTGCGAATATGCATGATTTGAAATGGAGAGCCCTGCAATGAGTCCTATAAAAATTAATGCAGTACTAACTATTGCGATAGATGATTTTCTGATCATAGATTCTCTCTCTAAATAATTGCATATTTCAGTCCTTGTAAATATGCATAAATTGACACTTATGTGCTTACAATGCTATTAAAAAACATGAACAGGAATCATTTCATCGTACCTTTTAATATTGAACAAGTCGTAGTCTAGTTTCTTATAGTCAAGCTTGAACTCTTATCTTGATACTAATCAGAGGCGATAAATGTCGTATAGGTACAAACGAGATTAAGGAAAGTAAAGTAAAATCAAATGAACAATACAAGGAATGTTTAATTTGAAAATTGGCAAAAACCTTTGTGCCATCATTTTTTATATTGCTTACTGTGAAATTTTTTAAACTCGAGAATTACTGCCTGTGAACGAATCAACTAGTAAGATTTATAACATTTATTCCTGTGAAAGACTCATTTTTCCTTAACCCCATCTAAATTGAGCAAGACTAATTGTAGCGACTCAGATTATTACATGAAGCCAAAGTAGATTGGGAGCGTTACTATTGAAAAAACCTAAGGCTTTTATTACCGTTCTCTTTCAAAAATTTTTGAATATCTACTATGATGTCTCGGTAGTTTCGTGTTTCGAATGATGGTATTACTTTCTCTTCTGGGCAAATTATGTAGTTTATGTACCCACTAAAAAGTGGTCTCTGATATTAACCATAAATTCTTGTACTCTGGTTGAAATCTTGTATCAGGATTAATTATCTCGTGATTCATATCGTTGGTCTTTTTCACTATATATAATGATTGATTTGTTGGGAAAGGTCTTCAAAGTACGGAGATTAGGGATTACTATATCCAAAACCGTATTATTGATTGATTTGAACTTTTCTCGTAGAAGGTAAAGAGCAGACCGTTAACATGAAATTCAATAACCCCTTCACAAAATGAGCCTAAAGCAACTTCATCCGCTGCTTCGATTTGCTTTTCGCAATTAGCCATTATCATCTCAATGTAATATCTCGATGATTCAATATCAGAAGTAAGTTTGCTCCGAATTTTTGTTTGCCTATACGATCAATTATGGAATAGAGC
>JBAWET010000101.1:0-1847 GCA_049591355.1 Nitrososphaeraceae archaeon | reverse complement strand
TCATCTTTGCTTGTTAGAAATAACCAGCTTGCGTTAAGCAATATTGTTTCCAAGGTCACCGTAACTATCTTTTCTTCAATGTTTTCTAATTTGTCAGGATTAAGATTCTTAGCATCATCGACTTTCTCAAAAGATCTTTCTTCTTTTGGCTTGAATCTATAGAGCTCGGCCAATACTGATCTTCTTAGAGAGAACACAATCATAAAACAATATCGGTGAAATAATCTCCGTTTTTCCTCAAGTCAGATAATCTTCATGGACTTGTCTATTATTAAAAAATATTATTCATTTGAGTCTTGTCACTTGCAAAATCCGGGCGGATTCTATGTTTGGACAATGAAAAGATCGACAGATTTTTGTTTACGCTAAGTTGGATTGCCTAACAATTTTTGCAGTTTTTACTTTTCAAAAACTTCTCATATCTTAATACATAGAAATCAGTGACGTTAGTTCCTTTCTTCATACTCTATGACAGAACTTCCAAGTAATACTTGCCTTTTTCTTACATGTATCCCAAAATTTCGGTGATCTAAGCCTGTTTGATTTTCACTTGCAAAATTTCGCTCGCCCTAGAAGTTCGGACGAATTCTAGGCTTGGATAATGATAAAACTATCGACAGATTAGTGTTTATGCAAATTTGAATTGCCGGAATGTATTTCCGCCGTTACTTTTCCAAATCATCTTACAATATTCAACTATATATAAATCCACGTTAGTTTCTTTTTTTCATATTCAATGACAGAGCCTTCAAGTAATACTTGCCTCAAACTTTGCTATTTATTAGTTGCATTCGAGATTTTGGTGTCAACTGTGGGAAGGGGATTCTGGGCAAGTTTCCTGTCAAATGTGACTCCCTTCAAATAGAATATTTGTTTGGGAGATTCGTTATCTGTTATCACAAAGCCAAAGGGTAGAGTAACATCTTCTAATTTAGTTTTATTAAGACTGATTTCGTATCTTTTCCAGTCATTCTGAAGAGTCACATTTTTCGTTGTAATAGCAAAATCTCCATTTGGAAAGAGATCGTGATCATTCATAGTTTGTTCGCTAGTGCTTCTACCGATAGCAATGAAGCTCACTTCTTCACCGCCCTGTTGGCCCCTTGCAAAGAATACTATTCGTTGATTGCCTTCGAGATCCAATTTGTCGTTTCTATAAGCAATTCCAGCCTTACCCACCCCACCGGGCGTATACTCAATTTTATTACAGAATTCACAACCCGTTGAATCCATGTAATCGTTGTCAATCATTAATCTGGAATTGAGTTTAGCATCACCTGCTCTGTCTATAGAAGGGGTATCTTCAACATGTACAGCTCGTTCTATTTGAATAGTTGTCGGATGCACACCGTGTGTGCCAGGAACGTTGGAAACATTTGTTCCCAATGCGTAGGCAAGGATTGTACATGAAGCGGTAGCAATGAGAATTCCAACAATTAAAACATATTGCATCCAATAAAGATGTCCCAAATGGGCATTTAAAAGACAGTGGGTAAGGAATAACGTTATATCCATTTGAGGAAATTTTCATAAAACATATACCATTCAATGCATGTGTGTATCAGATTCTTGATCCTGGAAGGATATCAATGAAGGATATGCCAAATGTAGATTACATCGTGTTCCACATTACAGCGTTCACATCGTTCATCCATATTGTTAAGGTGCTAACATGCTTCCGCAAATGTCCTCTTCATTGCCACCAAGATAACTGGCGCCATCATATCTTACACGCCTTGTATTCGCACCATCGATCTGGTCCAAGTTCCATATTTCTATATTAACTGCAGCTGGCCCACCATATTCAATCATGATCCTGTCCCCACTTTGAATACTATATGCGGTAG
>JBAWET010000100.1:0-2263 GCA_049591355.1 Nitrososphaeraceae archaeon | reverse complement strand
CGGCCATATGGTACAACATTGGTTTTATATTAAAAAGACAAAATAAACTTTCGGATGCAATCTTACATTACGATGAATCTTTGAGACTTCGACCTGCCAATATTGCAGTATTGTTGGCTAAAGGGAACACTCACGTTGCACTTGAAGAACTTGAGCAAGCCGCTGAATCCTACGATAGGATAACGAAAATAAATCCTGATTACGTTGCTGCTTGGGTCAATAAGGCGGTGGTTCTCTTACGCATGAATAAGTATCAGGATGCTATTCCTTGTTATGAGCGGTCTCTGAAAATGACTCCTGATGATATTAATCTGTGGTGGGACAAGTCATTTGCTCATGTATCGCTAGAACAATACAATGAGGCAAACCAATGTTATGATGAAATTCTGAAAAGAGATCCTACTCATCTGAATGCGCTGGACGGCAAAGGTGTTGTTCAAGGATTCAGGGGAAATTTCAAAGAGGCTATCTCATTCTTTGACAAGGAATTGGAGATTGATCCCAAAAATAGCCACATACTAAGGAATAAGGCTTCTGCTTTAGAACGATTAGGGGATCGTGCAAGTGCTGAAGAATATTATAACCAGGCTATCAGTTTAGAACTTGGATATCAATAAAATTATTAATTGCTTATCTATGGTCCTTTTTTTCAAACCATTTTTTACTGCTCGTTCATTAAAAGTATAGATTCCTTTTTGGATATCTCCTTTCTTCTTATTTCTATTAATCGTTCGTCATGTCATAGATAAGTGGATCTGCTTGTTGTACTTTAGAGAAAAAGTATTTCAGTTCATCTAACAGTATATACATCACAATCTAATGGTCGACATGTATGTTCTTGCAAATTGTGATCTAGGACGTACTGAAGAAATTGCTTCTGAACTACGAAAAATCAATCAAGTTCAAGAAGTTCATATGATTAACGGCGTCTTTGACATAATTTTAAAGATGTCAGGGCCATCAACCAAGGATCTGGAATACGTTTATTTCAAAATTAGACATATTCATGGGATTAAATCAACGTCAACCCTGGTAGGATATTCCAAATATAGTTTCTAATAATTGGAGTAAATACTGGCATCGTTTATAGAAAATTTAATATTGCTCAGTGGTGGGCTCTTTCGCCGTAGATTGTCAATAATGGGCTCTCCTTGTCTACAAGTAATGTTGCATTTATTATATTATAATCAATTCCTGGAATAAAGCTAAACATTCCCAACCCAAATGGGGCTTCCAAGATTTGAATATTCGTTCCATTTATCTCCTTTTCGCTTGTTTTGTCAAAACCAACATTAAAATAATAAAACTCAGATTTCTTGACACCATCTTCGATTGTGGTAACAGCTAATCTACCCTCAAAAACATAGCCGCCACTTACAGAATTTGGACTAAATTGAGTATTCTGCACACCATATTTACAATCATTTAATGGGCAAATTTCACTGTCACTGCTCGCAACGAAGTTGAATTTTTGTACCTGATAGTATCCATCCTTTGCCAAGAACTGGTTTTCATCGGGTTTAAATTGTGCCTTCAATACCATTTGTTCTAGTCCAGAGTCTGAGGAATTATGCAGAACATCAAGCGAGTATATGGTTTTAAAATACGGTACGATTATGCTAACTAACGAGACAGAGATTATGACCAGCTTCAATCTCAGCATAATCATCTGCAATAATCAATACACGGACAAGTAATTATATTGCTATTGTCGGATTGTTGAAGACAGATTACTTGTTAGCCGAGTTTTCCTCCATTGCATATGTTGAGAAATAGAGTTAGTAATGAGTCGGCAACTGTACGGAAAGAGGAATCCATGTAGAAGGTTCAAACATTGACAAATTGCTGGAGCATCTTAAACATAGGTACGAAGTTACTAAAGAGACCCACTAAATGGTCATAGTCTGCCATTTACTCATTTCAGTCTACTGATAATGAATTTGTGATTACTCCTTAACAATCTAGGAGAATTGCTTATCTAGAACCTTACTCAATTCGTGGTATAATTGCCCGATTCAAATATGTTGTATGCATACTTTTGGGCTTGCAGACTTTCAGACGAAGAATTACCAACATCACTACAAGATGTAGAAACAAGAGCTATCTTGATTGATAAGATAGATATGGCACTTACTTTTGAGAATAATACTGCAAACTTATTACTCGAATACATGTCCCAAGACGAAAGGGAATTTCGTCTCAACAAGGTCTTAGGTATTACGAACTCCTTTCTTCAGGACATACCATCTGATGCATCAAAGAA
>JBAWET010000099.1:0-1560 GCA_049591355.1 Nitrososphaeraceae archaeon | reverse complement strand
ATACCATTAATCCATTTGAGAACATGATTCCATCACTACGTGAAGTTGTGAAATGAACAAGATAATTTATTCTAGGCTGTCTTGCCTTAATGTCCCATGTATCCTAACATTTTATTTGTAGGTAATTTTGTTAATAGAATATGGTTGATGTTGATATTTTAGCTCCTGAAAAAACTGCTTTTATAGCGTACAATATTGGAGTATACGAATCAGTTCAAAAATTCGGCAATCTGATCACAAGTGGAAAAATCACAGTAGATACTGATGTACCTAAAGTAGCAGAATTGCTATCAGAGTCTTCAGCTTTTTATGATCCAGAAATGATTGCTGGGTTGATAAACGCGATATTGTTGCAAAACACAAAAAGTTCTATTATAGACAGGGTAACAGCTGAACAAGTCAGATATGTAATGAATCAGTTGAAAGCCACAGGGATTTCTCTACCATAACAATAAATTTATTACTAATTAGAGCTTTGATTTGTCATAAATATTGATGTGTCATAACCTAAGAAACTCGTACAATCTACCTACGAAAGCTATCACTATTGAGTAAAGGATTTGCCCTATGAACATTCGAAAGTTTGAAGTCTATTGTAAGTACATCATTCATGTTTATTTTTGCCGATCATGTCGTTCTAATGAATGAATAAATGAGGGCAGGTGATCTGAGAATTGCCGTCAAAAATCATCCCCTTACCATGCCTACCGCAGATCTTTGAATCATGATTTTGTTGTGAATTGATTTCATTGTGCACTGGCTATTGTGGAAGGTCTGTTAGTTGTCAATTCGGATTTATTGGTTAATTAAATGAATAGTTCAGCGACAGAGACATTTCTTGTCGAATTCTCTAACCAAACATAATTATACTATTTCACTAAATCTGGCATGGACACAGGGGACACTCGAAGCATAGATGTTTTGGAAGTGATCTCCAACCATAATACATACAAGATTTTGAAACTTGTAAGTATGAAACAGGATGGTTATACTATCGAGCAATTAAGTAAGGTATTAGAGTTGACAAAGAAACAATTATACTTTAGAATTAAAAAATTAGTGAAAACAGGACTTGTAAAGAGACAAAACGGTAAGATCAGCACTACAATTCTTGGCAATTCGGTAATAAATGCGATGAGGCCGGTACATGATGCATTGAGAATTCACATCCAATTGAAGGCTATAGATACTTTTGCACTATCTGGAGGAAATAGCAGAAGAGAAATCAATTTGTTAATTGACACAATGATAGAAGATGGATCCATCAGGAAAATGATAAAAAAGGTCCCGAGTGGATTTCAGTAAGTTAGTTTACACTATAGTCGCTTCCCCAAGCTTAATAATACCATAACCTAAAATCAAAGTTGTGCAACGTCGATTGGAAATGCTCTCGAGTCCGGATTTCTTTTGTCATGATGCACCAATGAATAAACCTTAGTCTTTTGGACATACTGATATATGGGTCTGACTATTTTGGTTTATGAATTCCCATTTGTGCGCAAACAAATTAATCAGGTAAGTCTTTATTCCAGTATCAAAAACTTCTTGATTTTTCCATTA
>JBAWET010000098.1:0-7204 GCA_049591355.1 Nitrososphaeraceae archaeon | reverse complement strand
GGCGCCGGGAGTGGGACTCGAACCCACGAGTCCTTACGGACATCAGCTTACCCATCGTTTTCTATTCCCTGTAAGATCTCGAGGCTGACCCCTCTTAGGGCCAATATTTTTGCTTACCTAGCTTGGGTACCCCGGCAGAATTTCTTTTATATATTCTAATTTATTGTTTTTCCAATTTATAATTGAGCACAAGCATTAAAAATTATATAATGCACCAAGAAAACTTTGATCATAGTTTCAGCCTTTGATGCAAATTCACCTACATTTGCACCGGCCGCGAATTCAAGCGTGTCTGATCCTGCAATCATGAATACACTAGCCTTTAATTTTAAGGAGAGACTAAGGAATATGCTGAAATAGACCTTTGTAATAACAGGGATTGGCCGATCAAAATGACTATTGTGTTAACCGACTGTTCTATTTAGGAGAAATTTCACTAGGGTGACTTCGCTAATGACAATAAAAAAGATCCTATATCTCCTCTTCTCGAATGAATTACTTTAAGACACTTTTCGTTCGTTTACAAATGTCCAAAGAACAGGGAAGTGTGTTGAAACAGGAGCTAAAGCCGAATGATATTAATAATTTCAATCCTGGCAGGCGATCTAACATATTGCCAACTAAGTCGTGGTTGCTTCTCAAATCTGTGGAATAAATTAGATGACTGGTCTGAAGGGTCAAGAATAATTGAATTTCAAGTAATGGCATTTCTGATCTTAATCTTAAATTCATCTTCTACATACTTTACGGATCCACATTGAGCGAAGTTGAAATTCTGTGTATAGGTAATGAGTTGTTATCAGGTATAACGCTCAATACTAACGCCCACTGGATCGGGAAAAAAATAACAAAGTTGGGTGCCAAGGTACGCAGAGTAATAGTTGTAGCAGATGACTTGGAAGAAATTGACTTCGCATTAAATGACAGTCTAGAGAGAAAACCTGATTGGATAGTTACATGCGGTGGTCTTGGCCCAACGTATGACGACATGACTATACAAGCGGTAGCAAGGAGCTTAAAGAGAAAATTGATCTTGGATCCTATTGCATTACAGATGGTAAAGAACAGCTATAAGAGACTGGGACAGAACGTGAGATTGAATTCTGCCAGATTAAAAATGGCGATGATCCCTCAAGAGTCCAAACCTATTTACAACCCTGTTGGCAATGCTCCAGCAGTCCATATTTTTACTAAAAAAACACAAATCGTATGTTTACCTGGCGTACCGTCTGAAATGAAGGCAATCTTTACGCACAGCATTTTAGGTAATATCAAACAACAAATAGGGCAATTCGCAGTTGAAGAACGTAATTACCACGTAGAGGGAGTTGGTGAAGCCACGTTATCCAGGACGTTGATAAAATTGGTCAGATCATTTCCACGACATGCTCTGTACTTGAAAACCCATCCACAGGGATATAGGAATAACAAAATCCCGGTGATGAAAGTCCAGATAGTTTCAAAAGGCAAAAAGAAGGAATACGTTCAAGAGATACTAGAAAAAGTTTCGAACGTTATTTTATCAGAAGTTAAAAAGCATGGTGGCTGGATTAAATTAGAATAATGCTAATAGTAAACAACGCTAATCAATTTTCATTAGTTCGAATAATTCATTAACCCTGGTTGATTCAGAACTCGGTATCTAGCAGAAGCCCAAAGTTCTGTCCGGGAATAACGTAATGCGTTATACCAAATCAGCGATTTAATTAAATGAAAATTAGTACTAACTCGAATATCGGCTTCCAAATATTGAACTTAAAAATAAGGAAATAGAAATAATATGATTAGAATATTATATGCTGTACAAAAAAATCTAAATATTAGATATTGCATAATATAAGTATGCAGTCTTCATCTCGTATCATCATACATAGGCCGTCTGGCATGACTGCGGGTCTCACGGCAGCGTGGGCCATATTCGGATTATTTCTAGCAATAGATTCAGAGCTCGGCTTAGCGCCCGGAACTCTTTACAAAATGGTTGGACTGGCATTTGGAATTCAATCAACGTACGCTGTATACATTGGATTTACACTGTTTATGATAACGGCGGTAATCATAGGGATAATCTATAGTACAATTTCCAAACATGTTAAGATCTTTTACATCAATTCGTTGGTAAAAGGATTGGGTACTGGTATTCTCGCCGGAGTAATTGTGTGGCTAGTCCTCTTCCTCCCGATTAATTTTGCTGTTATGCAACCAACTCTTCAGAAAATATTGAGCACATCACCTCAGACATCAGAAGATTATCTGTTCGCAAAACAACTTCTTACACTTTCAGACACCATGTTATTTGGTTCGTTAGCATTACACATAGTGTTCGGTGGTGTAATGGGATTTTGTGCGAGGCTAGCTGTAGCAAATGCCTCTGTAATTCATGACTAACTATTGGTCTATTAAGCAACATACCAACAAATCGTTCTACCTTTGTATATCTACATATATTATCTATAAAATTCTAATGTGATATTTTAGGAGGTACGCATTACAAAACCTTTAAATATTTTCTTTAAATATTATCATTAATATTAGGATTAATGCTATAAGTGGCTACTGGTTGGCCAATAACAATTATAATTCCAATGAAATCATAATTCCATCGGTAGAAGAATTACTAAATCGAGCTTTTGAAGAACTGAGAATCAGTGAAATCAAGATAAGGAAAGATGCCTTTGGAATTATGAAAAAGGTCTTTGATAATACAGCCAATCCTATTGATCTTTGGCTTGATATCATGAAGGCTATAGTAATGTCTTGTGAAACTAACCATTACTCTTTTTCTAAATCAGAACTTTGCGATTTTTTGACAATTGGTGCTAAGGGATTGGATTTCAGTAAAGAGGGTCAAATTTCAAGCGCTGGTGGTCAACCGCCCACTAGATTGATAGATGATGCAATCTTAAGCATCTACAGAGATATAATGGAAAATTATGACAACTCAAACGAAACACTGAAATCTAATTATCCGAAGCTAGTACTCAATATCACCTCGATTGTCCATAAGGGCACTGATCTTAATGGAGAAAGAGTTGGCGTTTACGGTCTCGAAAGATATTATCAAAGAAATAAGTCTTCCGCGGTAGATAATATTCTGAGTTTACCGGTGATATTAGACAATCAATCTCATTCTATTACCAAAGAGGATGATAGGGTACCTGAAAAGGAACGAACAGAAATTATTCGCAAATCAAAATCAGAAAGTCATACAAAAGCTCATAGAAAGGAGATGACGAACAGCCTCAGCGTTTTGACTCAAAGGAAGAAAAAAGAATTAGACGATTTACTGATGAAAATACCTGACCAAGACTATAAGAAGATTGCAGATCTGTGTATAAATTATAATAAATTGCAGAAATATTCTAAATTAGTAGGAACAAAGGAATTTAGTCCGGAAATAGAAAGAGAATTAGGAAGAAAGCTAACCGACAGGCAACTTCAACATGCAACAATTTCAATCAGGAAAGTGAAGATCTATATTGAAAATGTTCTTGACGGTAAATTCTTACCTCATGGATCACACGGCATAAACCATGTTAAGCACAATCTTGAATACGGATATCAACTCATGGGTCTAATTAAATACAGGAGAAGAAAACATGAACCCAGGTAGTAAGTAGGATCAGGTTCAATGTATTAATATGTTCTGTAAATTAGTAAGATTTAACATAAATTGATTGAATCCAATTCTAGATGAAAAGAAGAATTATGGAAGAAACAGGATTCACATTTAAGAAGTCCTAGTCCGATCTTGTGATGCAGCCGGCTGGATCATCTGTTTTCTCGCCATGAACAACAATAACAGACCAAACATTGTTAGAATGATAGCAAGGCCTTGTGCTCCGCCATGAGGAATTGCAATGAAATAAACAATAGAAAAAACGATACATGCAAAACCCTGTAAAGTGTATTTCAAAGTGTCGCATATCTTTCCCTTCTTGCCCAGTAGTCCTATAACAAAAAAAACCGCTGTAGGATAGATGGTCAATAGAACGAACTGGTCTATGTCTATTCCATTATGAGGCAAGATTACTTATGTCAGGATTATATGTACGGAATAATATCTAGATTTCCATTCATTTCGCCGGTACATCATCCTGAATTTCTGTTGCAGTTCCAGTTTCAAGAAGCGACCTGGCATTTTCAAAAGGCAAGATAGCAACGTCTTCCTCCACAAATGGCCCGTACCTAGTCATGTCCACTCCCATAAACTGCTCAACGGGCTTGAGAAATCTAACTATTATTTTCTTTGAATGTACTAGTTTTGAGATAGTTTTCAGCATTTTCTCACGCCCCTGCGAAGATGCTAGCAAAATAGACTCTTTCTTTCTAAAAGCATCTAAATTTCCTTCCAAAATGTACTTTTCCTCTTCAGTCAATTTGGAATATTCTTCAGTTGCTAGAGCGTGCGGTAATAGAGTACCTTCATTGACTTTATAACATGCTAGTTTTTGACATCTTATTTCAATTAGTAATTTTGTCGCTAGTGCAATCAATCGAATCAATTCATCTCTTATTTGTGATTCTATGCTCTCATAGCTTCGTAGCGACTCTATCCTTATGAACTTGGCAATTGTCTTATACGTATCCGGGGGTATCAGCTGCAAAGGTGGAATTTGAACCTCCTTCACAAGGAGATCTGTCACAAAACTCAAATCCATTGTCTCTGACTCTCTGTTGATATCCATGTTCTTGCTCTCTTCTGATCTTTCCACTAGTTATCTACTCGTTTATTGTATAGATTGAAACTTAATACTGTTAAGCTTTATAAGATATTACTTTTTTATCAGCTATTCTACTAATCTCTTCTGTATACGAGGAATTAATTTTAAGACTTAATTATAGGACTATGATAAAGAAAGAAGATTCCAGTTGCCTTATAGAGTTGTTGATGGAAGAATCGAATCTTTGTCATACACAAATCAAGAAGTATTACAGAGACTTGAAGGCGATGGAATAAAATTCCTAGATCTACAATTTACTGGTCTATTCGGAAGATTTCATCATACTACCATAGCATCGAATATGTTTAGAAAGGAGGATTTTGAAGATGGATTACCTAAACTTGATGGGTCTTCGATTAAGGGTTTCACCGAAATCCATGAATCAGACCTAATAATTCGTCCCGACTCCTCTACGTATGCTATTGTTCCATGGATACGGGAATATCCCACAGCGAGACTGATATGTGACATTTTAAGTGGAGGAAAGACAAGGGGACCATATCCAAAGGATCCGCGGGGTATTGCAAAAAAAGCCGAAAAATATGTAAAAGAACAAGGCTATGATATTTCTTATTGGGGTCCTGAAGTAGAGTTTTTCGTATTTGATAAACTCGCTGTAGATACATTAACTCCGTCACACGGTCAAAGTTATGAAATAACATCAAGAGAAGCTCCTTGGTCAACTGATAATGTTGGGTATGCCTTAAGATTGAAGGAAGGCTATCTACCTAGCGCACCAGGTGACACACTGATGCAATATCGCAATGAATGCGTGGATGTTTTAAGTAGCAAATTCGGTATAATTTGTGATGCACATCATCATGAAGTTGCAACTGCTGGCCAGTGCGAGATAGATATTCGATACGATAGCTTAGTTAACGCAGCAGATTCTGTACAAAGTTACAAATACATCGTCAAGAATATAGCGAAAGAACATAATATGATAGCAACAATGATGCCAAAACCAATTTCCTTGGATAATGGCTCAGGAATGCATGTAAACGTGAGCTTGTGGAATGGAGGACGTAATCTGTTCTATGACGCATCAGATGAGTATGCTGAAATGTCTGAGAATGCCCGCTACTTTGGTGGTGGAATTATAGATCATGCAAAAGCCTTAGCAGCAATAGTGGCTCCAACTACGAATTCATACAGAAGATTAGTTCCTGGATATGAAGCCCCCGTTTACATTGCGTGGAGTACGGGAAATAGGTCTGCCATAATAAGAATTCCTGCTCATTATAAAGGGAAAAAGTTTGCAAACATGAAGCGGATTGAATTCAGAGCTCCCGATCCATCCTGTAATCCTTATCTAGCCTTTTCGGCTATCGTAGCAGCAGGACTTGATGGTATAAAGAAGAAAAAATCTATAGGTGATCCGGTTGATGCGGATATCTTCAAGATGACAGAATACAGGAGGCAAGAGCTTGGCATCCAGCAGCTTCCTGCAAGTTTAAGAGAAGCATGTCAAGAATTACAGAACGATTCAATTTTTCTGGAACCAATATTTGGTAAGGAAGTGATCGCCAGTATTGTTGAACATGCAAAGAATGAGCATATGGAACTGGCCATAAGACCACATCCACATGAATTTGCAATGTACGCTGATGTATGATGAGTAATACAGGAACATAATCAGATTACTGGGCTATGTATGATTGTGAGTATGAAAAATAGGTAGCGGTTAGGTTAGAATGCAAGCGGTAAGCAAAAATTGATCACGGGCTGTCAAATACTTCGTAAGTTAGTTTCAACAATTTGTTAATACCCTGTTACCTTTTATCTATTGAATGGAATGGACTCAAGAATCATCATCTCAATTAGCATGGAGGGGATGGGATTTGAACCCATGACCACCTGCGTGTAAGGCAGGTATCCTAACCAGGCTAGACAACCCCTCCAGTCTGACTGACGTCACATCCAACATATCGATATTAATAGGTTTTTTGATTCGAAAATGAGTGTTTCCAAAGAAAGTAATTACAACGACTCTTGTGAGGTTTAGTTGCCGTGGATAATTTTCGTTCAAACTTTTATTAGACCCGTAAGACAGAATCAGTATTGATGTCATTTAATGTAGATGCCTTGGGCGGATTGGCAGAAAAGTTAAAACAATTGGTCAACGAAACTCAAGAGCATTATGAGGCATTGGTCGAGGATAGTCAACTCTACAAAAAAGGAAAGATTAGTGAAAGGGAATTCTTTGGCAAGATAGGCGATTACCTTATTTCATCATCTGCATTAAATTTCTTAGCAGTAAGAGTAATTCTGGAATTGAAATCAGCGATGGCAAAAGGCTCATCAATTCATAGTCCTACTGGTGCTAGTGGTGCTACTGCTTCGTCCTCATACACTCCATCTGGGTCCGGCGGTGGTTTTGGCATTGCAGGATTTATAGGGGGTGAGGGTAAGTCTTCACCAGCCGACCAGTATATTATGCCCGAAACTGAACAAAGTGCACCCACATTCAAACCCGTAGA
>JBAWET010000097.1:0-6221 GCA_049591355.1 Nitrososphaeraceae archaeon | reverse complement strand
ATAATAGCCGGGTCTAAGCGGTCCATTATTCGAAGAAATCGTACCACAAACGAATTTGGGTGTATAGCTTATGGTTCCTATATTGGCCTGATACGAGCTATTAATAGTTGAGTTTAGATTGGTTCGATTTTTATCAAAAGTTAATGTCCCAGTGGTCATATTCTTTATTTGCAAAATTCTATGAAGGCTATCCGAATTACCTGTTTTTGGAGTATCTACGTTTGATATTGTAATATTTCCCTTACGCTCGTTGTCTGGCAGCGACAGATTCCAATTTTTTCCGTCTATAGCATAAATTGAATTGTTTTGAGTTCTAGAACTCATGTTCTCTGCGTTAGGATTTGCTGCTATAACAGACTTTACTCCTGTCCCCGCAGCCGAAATGAGTGAATCAGTTGCCGCTGATGAAATATTCCATAGTAAATTTTCATTTGCTCCGGTTGCAACAACAACATTTTTGATTGAAGTCATTGCTGACTGGCCAGCAAATAAAACCAGAATAGATATAATAATCAAGAACCTTTTCAAGTTGACCATATTTACGAGAGAAATTCTATAATATATGTGATGGGGATATAGATAATGCCTATACTTGACAAAGTCTTGAAAAATGCAGGCTAATAATTTTATTCTACCATCAACCCCTATCTGTTATCTAAACTTTTGTTCAAAATTGACAATCTTTTATTAGGAATGCTTTTCAGAATAATTAAAAGCTGAGGTTTATGAAAAATAATCACTTCTTTGATCGCGATATAGTTACAATAAAGGACTTCTCTAAAGCTGATCTAGAATTTGTGTTCGACGCAACAGACAAAGTTAGTTCTCTCAAGCCAAAAGAAAGAGGTCAGCTAGCCTCTGCAAGAACACTTGGCTATATCTTCTATGAACCCAGTACCAGAACGAGAATGAGTTTTGAAGCTGCAATGGCATCCATAGGAGGAAGTTCCTTGGGAATATTTGATCCGCGATATTCTTCAATAGAGAAAGGGGAAACGTTATACGATACGATTCGAACAATGGATCTCTATTCCGATATCCTGGTACTACGGCATCAAATGGATGGCTCTAGCAGATACGCCGCAGAAATATCCACCCATCCTGTTCTTAATGGAGGTAGTGGTAGTGAAGAACATCCAACTCAGGCAATGCTTGACCTATACACAATGAAAAAGGAGAAAAAAAATATCGATGGGCTTAAAATATGTATTCTGGGAGATCTAAAATATGGTAGAACTGTGTATTCCTTACTATATGGTCTTGTTCACTATAACGTAGAAATTTACTTGGTCTCACCACCATCTTTACGTATCAGGCAGGAATCAATTTATGGACTTACGGAAAAGTTAAAAATATCTGAACTTACAGAACTAGACGATGAGCTTCTTAGCAAAATAGATGTGCTATATGTTACTCGCATACAGCGAGAGCGATTTCCCGATATACAAGAATATGAGAAAGTTAAGGGTGCATATATTATTGATAGTAACGTCTTGAATAGGTTAAAATCCGATGCATCCATTATGCATCCCATGCCTAGAATTGACGAAATATCTAAGAGTATAGATCTGACGAAAAATGCTATATACTTCAAACAAGTCGCATACGGAAAAGAACTGAGAGCAGCATTATTGGCGCTTGTTCTCAATGAATCTGGTCTATAATAAGCTCCCCGAGTGATTGTAAGCGAAACTCCACACTCACTCTGTCGCTATATTGTACATCAGTCAAATTTATGTGATGTTAGTGGTATTTTCCAGAATAGTGATTGTGCAATTAAGAGACTTTTGCAAACGGTTCTATTGGATATAGGTTAGCCAATTCTTGCTCAGTACCCCCGCTTTTCCGCGTACTATTTTTTCATAATATTCCTGAAGCTTCTTAGTAGTTTTTCCCACAGTACCATCAGCCAAAGCTCTACTGTCAATTTCGATTATTGGTTTGATCTGAGCGGCAGTGCCGCTTAGAAATGCCTCATCCGCTTCGTACATTTCATCTCTGGTAATGTCGCGGATTTCAAAAGCAATCCCATGTTCTTTACATATGGTCAGAATCGTAGACCTAGTAATTCCATCTAATGCGCCTGCACTAATGGGCGGAGTTACAACCGTCTTATCCCTTACTATGAAGATATTTTCTGCACTGCCTTCAACCACTTTTCCTTGGGTATTTAGCATGATAGCTTCATCGTATCCAGCCTTAATAGCTTCAACTCTAGCTAAAGCTGAGTTTGCATAATTGGCTGTGGCTTTGGCGCGCATTGGCATACATCTATTATCAATCCTTAGCCAGGAAGAAATCATCACTCTCGCTCCTACACGACCGGAATTTGACTTGAGGTATTCATCCCATTTCCAAAGAGCAACTGATACTGATACCTTATTAGGTAAAGGATTGACTCCCATTTTGCCATAGCCATAGTACGCTATGGGGCGGACGTACCATTCATTAAAACCATTAATCTTTATGGTTTCTAAAACAACACGTTCAAGCTCTTTGTCTGATTGGTGAAAAGTCATATAATACATTTTTCCACTTTCGATCAATCTTCTGATGTGCTCTTTTAGTCTAAAAACAGCATAGCCCTTAGTTGTTTTATAGCAACGAATACCCTCAAATACGCCAGTACCATAATGCAAGGCGTGTGTCAAGACATGAATCTTTGCTTCATCCCAGTCATAGAACCTACCATCGATCCAAATTTTCTTTCCGTTCATGACTGTTTAATTCCATGTATTTGCTTTCTCTTTGCGTGTACTGCTCTGACAGCGGCAGAGACATTCGACTCATCTACGACTATCAGGATCCTAGAGGTCTCTTCCTGAGCATCTAAATTTAGGATATTTATGCTATTCTCGCCTACTGTGCTACTAGCAGTGGATGCAATTCCTGGTATCTTCCACATGTTATCCCCAATCAAAGTTACGACACCTCTTCCATACATAATCTCAAGCTTTGGATAGAATGCTCTGAAATGACGTTCATTGCGGCGAACGTAATCTCCATCTAGGAACAGCACTCGACTGATTTCCACACCGTCCTTTTTATAGGGGGATAATTTCACGAAATCGTGATATTGTTTGTCACTTTCTAACATTGCAAGTAGATGAGAAGCAGCAAGGCTCTCAATTCTAACTATGGCACAATTCTTCCTCCCAGTAACAATCTTGAGATAATTGGCTGATTCTTCACTAGCATGATTCACTATTCTAGTTAGATTCGATGGACTCCTCATATCAGTTATTACAATGGGGATGTCAAGTCCATTATCATCAATTTCTTTTATTGCCATCGGATCGAGGATCTTCATTCCAAACATCCCTGCTAACTTTGCCTCGTTATACGACAAATTATTGACATAATCTAAGTCTTGTTTTACTATCTTGGGATCGGCACTTAGTACTGCATTATCCTTCTCAAAATCAAGTTCAGTATCATAATAATCATTCAATAGTATTGCGACATCTGCAGCAGTTCTGTCAGAACCTCCTCTTTCATAAGTTGTTTCGATTCCGTCAACAGTCTTACCCACGAAACCGCCTAGTGTAACGATGTCATTTTTTTCTATCAATTGTTTGAGATATGTAATCCTTTTTCTCGAATCATCAAATAGAAATGTCGCTGCTTCAAAGTTATCGTCTGTTACTATAGGCCAATTCTCTATTCTTACATGATCCGATATCAGCCCTTTACTTTTCAGAATATAATCCATCAAATACGACATAACTATCTCACCACTATACGCCAGAGTTCTAGCCCTAGTAACGTCAACAAACCGACGATTTTCGGCCGCCTGCTTGAGAGACACAATTACTTCCTTGTGAAATTTATTAAGGTCGACTAAAAATGCCTTATACAAAGACTGCGGGAGATATTCCGCGGCTATTTTCTCATATATATCTCTCAAAATATCTATTTCAATTGGATTCGAGTTAGAATAACTTCTTCCAACATGAATCGCAACATCGGTCATTGAGACAGTCTTGCCCTCGTAATTTGTCAAGGGCGCCGAAAACACCGCTATTACCATTGATTCACGTCTCACCTGAATTATTCTTTCGATAACCTCTGCGATGGCTGATCCATCAATTCCTAGTGCACTTCCACCAAATTTCATTACAGTGACGCGTTTCAATGTAATAATCCTTGAAAGTTGCATAATTTAATCCATATATTAGGTATCCCATCAGATCAATTCGCAGCGTAGACTAATAGCAGCAGGTAAATGTGACGCAATGAGTATCAATACTGATATTTTGTCTTGTTACAATAGGTAGGCGGATACACGATTTCTAGTTCGCGAGTGTAATCAATATGATTTTTAGGTTAGGCCTTGTAAGGACCAATAACGGATGTTTAAGATAAAAGGTGGAGTTGGTCGTAAATCTCGAATATGTTGGACTATGGTTTCAATGGCAATTCTATTAGTGAATTTATTTTCGATTCTCCTTAATAACACCTTCATCGTTGCAGCGGGCTTACGTCAATCGTATGTCTATGATTATGCAAACGTTATAGATTCGAATTACGAATCAGTGATTGAAGGTTATCTTCGGGCAGTAGATGAAGCAACATCTGCTGAAATCGTAATTTACACAATTCCGAGCTTTATTGGGCATGGGATTAAGAAAGACGGTCACGAAATCAATGACAGGGATTTGTTGGCAAATTTCCTATTCAATGAAGTTACATTGGATGGTATCAAAGGCATTGGCAAGAAAGGGAAAGATAACGGTGTCTTGGTCTTGTATTCACTAAAATCTGACTCTGGTGGTGGTTCTATGCGGATAGAAGTTGGCCGCGGATTAGAAGGGGACGTTACAGACGGAATTGCCGGCGAAATTCTCGATTCTTATTTGGTCCCTGCTAGAGAAATATATCAAAATTCTGGCAATAGCACAGCCCTTGATCAGGCATTCCTCAATACGGTTATATCCATTGGACAACGCGTAGGATATTCTACCAAGGAAGGGATATACCAACTTGATGAGCCTCTTCAGAATGGTGACAATATCGAACTATTCCAAATAGCCTTGCCATTACTTGTAATCGGTCTGATAGTATTTCTTGTATTCATTGGACGGAAGAGAAGATGGGGTGGCTGGTACGGTGGGGTTATTGGTGGAGGGTCTGGATGGGGCGGAGGCTGGAGTAGTGGCGGTGGTGGAAGTTTCGGTGGAGGGGAAGGTCGCAGCGCCGGAGGAGGAGCTGGTAGATAAATTTAATATATGTCAGCCTTGTGAGAGAGAGACACGTGGTCTTTTGGCTAGAACTCGTATCAAGGTTGCAGTAGGATTAGTCCTTATCATCGTGATTATTCTCGGTATACTGTATGGTATGTATGTCTCTGGATACAATGCTGTTCAAGCCAAGGACGAGTCAGTAAAAAAACTTGCTGCAGATGTTGACACACAACTTCAAAGGAGGTATGATTTGATACCTAATTTAGTATCTTCGGTTAAGGGTTATATGCAATTTGAGCAGCAGACGTTGGAAAGAATTACCCAACTGAGGTCGCAATGGATGGCAACTTCTGATACCTCGCAACGTGTGAACCTTAGTAACCAAATAGAAGAAGCACTAAGTAAGATCATATTGACATATGAAAATTATCCTGAACTCAAATCAGACAGGACTGTAACAAGATTGATGGACGAAATAGCAGGCACCGAAAATAGGATTTCCGTGGCACGAACATATTACAATGATGGAGTTAGAGATTTCAATACCCACCTTAGGACATTCCCAAATAACATATTTAATGAAAATGGATTTTTAGGAGCAAAAGCTTGGGGGTACAACGTATATCAACAATATTCAGCAACGCAGAATGCTCGGAATACCGTTCCTCAAGTGAATCTGACAATTGCTCAATAGCAGGCGGCGGCAAGCACAATCGGCTGAGTATTAAGCATCAACTGGAAGCCAGATTTCAACGGTACTCTTCGGCTAGCGGGGCTTCCCTTGAAGCTACGTTTGTGATTAGTGCTGAAAGGACATATCCAATACAAGGTTCAATGAGATACCATAGATAGGATTGACGATTACTTAATTAGGCAGATCGATTAGGGGGAAGAGCATTTACAAAGATATATGGAAGAATTTTGTCTGGACTGGATGAAATGTAGAGATTTGATCGAAAATAATATTAATTCATCCTATTACTGTACGAATAAGTTGAACAGGCTCATTGGTTTTATTTTCATTGCAGGGTTTATGAC
>JBAWET010000096.1:0-3308 GCA_049591355.1 Nitrososphaeraceae archaeon | reverse complement strand
GGATAGCCAACGGTGAACCTTCTCGTAAGTCGTTATCATCAAAGATAGTTCTTTCTAATAATTTGAAATAACTTTCCTATGAAAAAGTCAGTGTGACACAATGTAACATAGGAACTACAATGAGTGATTCTCCCTACACAAGATAAAGTACAATTTCTATCTAACGATACTGTTTAAAGCTAATCATGCTTTTAAGATTAATATTAAAAAATTGGGTTAAAAAAAATGCGGAGTGTTCATCCTCCACGTTTTTATCATTGCAGATATTTATGAGTCTACTCACCTGGGGGAACAGTACCTGATTTGGTTTCGTTCAATGGATATCCTGGTGCAAACATCTTAGCCAAGTCAATAGTTTGGGTATCGTTTGCTGTGATTGGAGGAAATAGCGTTGCAAATGTATAGATAACAATATGCGACTGGTACGACTAACCAATCAGGTAACGTAGAGCATCCAACTATGGTTATAGTTGGTACGGATGACGTCTTTGCAGTAACTGCCAACTCCGTGGTCCTTACCGAACGAACTAGTAGAACTGGAAGAAGGCGGACAAGGGTAATGTTCCCTTATCCATCGTTTGAGTCGGTGAAGGCATTGAAGTCCATTAATGCGGGAAAAGATGGTATTGCGTAGACATAATAACAGACAGCGAAGAATCCGCACTCAAATCAATACCAAGCCTTTGTGAAAAGCGAAAGTGGCAATTTGTAGTATTAGAAAAAACACTAAGTTTATGGCGGGTTAGAATAGATAAATGATAGTCGATATCAGGCATGATAGAAAGTAACACTTCAAAATTCAAAGATACTAACATAGAGGTCATTATAGAGAAGATTGCTAAAGCTGTTAATGAAATAACCCTTGCTAATGATAGAATGACTTTCATTGAACAGATGATCTCTCTTAGCAAGTTATTAATGGCGCATGACCTACATATTTCGAGCGCATATAAGGGCATAGATGAAAAAGCACAAGATCCGACTTATTTCGTTGCAGCGTACTATGATACAAATGATATCGACCAAGCATTATGGATTCATAGAATGGTAAGATTGTTAGCAAGATACATTCTTCTTTATGATAGATTTTTTGAGTTAGGGGAAAATAAATACAAGGTCCTAGCAAGAAAAGTACGGATATCGATAAATGAGCTTCTCGCGAATGCAAAGGATAAAGATCATCTAATTTATTCTATAGATTTTTCATTGAAACAGTTTTGGCCATTTTGGAATTTTGAGAAAATTGTAAAGCGCCGTATCCTTGAAGGGCACACTTTTTCATACAAGGAAATAAGAAATTTCAATCAGTTCAAGTCCTCTGATGCGTCAATAGTCTATGCAAAGGTTTTAGATGCCAAGTTACCTAGCTTCAACGAAAACGTTTCACTAGTTCTCCATTATAACCAAGCGTTACTTGATTTACTTGATGATTGGCAAGATATAGAAGAGGACGTTCAAGAGGATATGCCAAATGTCTTTGTTATGGCATCACTTGAGGTTGTTCCTTACAGCAAGATTAAAAATTCTAACCGTCTCATGGTCAGGGATATTATAATGGATGCATTAGATTCATCAAACGTATCTGTCATTGGATTAGTGGACGAGTATCAGGCATCAGTTAAGAATATCTCGATTCCTGACAAGTTCGGCTTCTTAAGTGCAATCTCCGATTATCATGCTAATACGTTACTAGGCACAATCAGAAAGTTCTAAAAACTCCCCTTATGCGACAATGCAAGTTGACCAACAAGTTCTTGGTATAGTTTAACTTGTATTTTTATTATTTCATTGCTGTGCATGCCCTAATTACGATAAGCAAAATAGACAATTTAGCAAAATAAATTTAGCATACCACATTTTTTTCAATATGGCTCGTTGCCTAGAACGTAGGGAATTAAAGTACATGATGTACACGAAGTCATTTCTTGCAACTTGTAGAAACTGATTTCAGATATTGAACATTATCATTTCTAAAGAACTATTAGACTCTTTTGCGTGGAATCTTGTAACCAGAGAAACTGGTACCCTGACTTGCCGATAAGTATATTATACTCTCGTCCTATATTAGATCATGCGAGGTAGATGGGCATCAGCAGCAGTAGGCGCGGGCATAGCTAGACATCGTGCTGGCGCCGCAGCAGAACAACAAGTACAGGCAGCGAATCAGGCTAGCCAGCTGGAAATGCAGAAAATGGAGGCTCAACATCAACACGAGATGGACATGTTAAGATCATCACAAGCACAGGCAGCACCACAGCCTCAGCAATCAGCCGAAGATCCTATGGCAAAGCTAAAGAAATTAGCGGATCTGAAACAGCAAGGCATCTTGAGCGAGGAAGAATTTCAGAAAATGAAAGCTTCTCTATTGGCCCAATTATAAGATATACTTTTGTGTACCCATTTTGGTAATGCCTGACTGGCTCGTTAGTCTGTACGTTATCTGATATACTGAAGTATCAGAACTCTACGTATACCTAGTTTTATCCTTCTAGTATCGTCAGCAAAACCTTTCGCTCTTATTCAATCTTCAATGTTTCAAATAATCAATAGAAATCTTTAATGGTAACCTAATATTGTACAAGCTTATGTCTTCTACACAAAACAAGGCTATAGCTCGCAAATTTGTGCAGCAAATATTTAATGAAGGAAAAATAGACGATGCGAAAAACTTTGTTACCGCAGATATAGTTTATCATGGATTGGAAGAGGTTAAGGGTCTCGAGGAATTCAAAAAGTGGATACTTGAAGATCGTAAGGCGTTTCCTGATTTGCAGGTGACAATAATAGATGATTTTGGTGAACAGGACAAAGTTGCTATGAGATGGGCATTGAAAGGCACCTTTAAAAATGAATTTCTTGGAATTCAACCTACTAATAAGGAGTTTGAGACTCATGGTGTGGAAATTTTCCATTTTGAGAACGGAAAAATTAAGGAAGCATGGACTGTATTTGATGTTTCGGGTAGCCAAATTCAATAATTTATTGACGTACATCTATCAATAGTGTATTTGATTAATAGTATAGGTCATATGAATTCAGGAACACGGTACAAGATAGGTATGTTAAAAGATAGATAGATAGATATTGATTTATCTAGATATTCAAACATAGAACAAGATTTGGCTGATCGGGGAAAGTAAGAAGCCAGGATTAATATTAGTTGAATGAAGTTTCGGTTGGGTTTTAGCTTGTCTTACTCATCATGATAGTCTCAAGTTATGCCTTTATCACCCACCTTACTTGTGGTTAAAACAAACTTCACACTTGTCACAGGTATTCCTATCGCATGGCTGTATACTTTAGTGTAC
>JBAWET010000095.1:0-1649 GCA_049591355.1 Nitrososphaeraceae archaeon | reverse complement strand
ATGTTGGAGGGGTTCAAAAGCCAAGCCGTGGAGTGCATTAAGCAAGTAAAGGAAAAAGATACAGGCACTTTACAATACGACTGGTTTCTTAGTGAAGATAATTCTGAATGTGAAATTCGAGAGACTTATGAAAATTCCCAGGCACTCTTAGATCATATATCCAATCTTCGAGAGCCTTTAAAGGTATTGTTTGAAAAATTTGCTTCGGATCACTCAATTACAATTTACGGTAAACCTTCACCGGTACTTTTAGAAAACGCGAAGACAAGAGGAGTTCCCATAACTTTATTTTCGTTTCTGCAAGGGCTCTGAAAGTAAGTCTACTGCAGTTTTGCGAATATAATGTGCGTATTTAGGCATGTCTAGAACGTTACAAATATTTATTTATACTTGGAAACGATCTAAAACTCTAAAAGCAGAATATTTGGGTTTCCTGATAGCATTTCCCCTCAACAAGTGCAGAAATTTATTAAAAATTGCGCATAGTGTGTAGCCTTTTTTTCTAGAATAATTTGCTGTTTGCGATAAATTATAGGAACGTCACTCAAAGGTTACAAGAACCTGTCCCATCTTTACAGACTGGTCTTTACAAACCTTGATTTCTCTAATACTTCCATTCACGTGAGATTTGATTTGATTCTCCATCTTCATCGCCTCGAGAATTACGAGTAACTGTCCTTTTTTTACTTCACTGCCTGCTTTTGTAAAAATACCTACTATCTTCCCACTCATGGGACTCTTTATCTCTTTAGATAACGCGTTGTCTGCCAGCCTCCTTGAGACTACATAGGTCATCCCATTGATTATCATGAGTGAAGGCTCCCCCTCTTCAACGAAATCCAAACGAAAAATATCTCCTCCTATTTTAATTTCATCTTCATTTAAGTTCACACCCATTTCTTTACCATTTACCAATGCTTTATCACCAATTATATCTATGTCATAATTAGTCCCGTTAACCTCGATCTTCATTTATTCCACCTAAGTGAGGATTGTGGAGAACCATCTGGATCAAATATATGTGTCCAGTCGAATCTGCTTTTCATCCATAGGTCTTCCTCTTCGGATTTTTTTAGAAAATGAACCTTTTTTGACAACTGAAATAATATTGCTGCGGCAACCTCGCCGTTTTTGGAAGAAAATGGTCTTAATTCATTGATAAATGACGTATCGTAATTTCCCTCTAGAAACCTATTATCGCTCAAAGCCGATATATGGAAGGGTATCGTAGTCGGAATACCTGAAATTCTGAAAGAGAAAAGTGCATCCTTCATCATCCGTATCGAGTCACCCCTATTCTCGCCAGTGCAGATCAGCTTAGCCATAAGGGAGTCATAGAAAGGTGGGATAGAGTAACCAGAGTACAGAAAGGTATCTACTCTAATACCCTTACCTATTGTAGGAACAAAGTGCTTAACCATACCCGGAAAAGGAACAAAGCTTATTGGATGTTCAGCATTTATTCGACATTCTATAGCATGTCCCCTTGGCTTTACATCTTCTTGCTTTATTGATAAACCCTCACCAGAGGATATATGAAGCTGTTCTGCCACTATGTCGATTCCTGTAACCTCTTCGGTTATTGCATGTTCCACTTGTATTCTAGAATTAACTTCCATAAAGTAAAAGTTGCCTTCTTTGAAAAGAAA
>JBAWET010000094.1:0-5435 GCA_049591355.1 Nitrososphaeraceae archaeon | reverse complement strand
AATTCAAGTGGATCCCACTTTAATCCCACTCCTTCAATTTCCATTTCCCGACAAACTGGATACGACAGAACATGCGGAATATCATCAATTCACTCTAATTAATTTAATGAGTAAAGTAACAAAATTCTTGCCAACAATTCTGGAGGAAATGACTCAAATGATTGGGAATAAAGTTTTGCAAGAAATTCCCAACCTTCATACCATAAGTGATTCTAATAGTAGAACCCCAGATCAAAGTGATAATGAAATGACTCATATGTCTCGGTCAGAAGGGCAAATAATTCTTCAGTCGCAAGAAGATTTTGAGGTTACCAAAGCTGTTTCCATTCCTAGGGATGAAAAGATTGACAAATTAGCAAAAATATCTATTGAAGCGATTCTAATCTTTCATCAGTATGCTAATTTGTACAATTCCATGGATGACTGGTGGTACGGGTTTTAGATATAGTGCACAGTTTTAGAAATCGATTAATATTCATAACTTGATCATCTTACAATGTTAATGGATTACATACAGATACGTTCTCCTCTTTCGCATGCAGGTTTAATAGTCGTATCCTGGAAGTAATTTTGTAAAGGAATTGACCCATTTAACTATGGAGGAATATTTGATAATTCAAGTTATGACTTCAATTCGAGAACAGTCATCCTCCTTGACGACCCTGCAAGCACACTCGACAAAACCTTCCAGCTCTTTTCGTGTGACACGATTGTTACCTGAGATACATTCAGGCCATCGCTAGTAAGGCTACAAAGGCTATGGTTGTGATTACCATTTTGCGATATCGCTATTGACTGACCGGTTTTTAGTCAACTCACCTACTGTATCAACATAGCACCCTGACTATCATTACAGAATGCTAATTTGAATAAAAATAATTAACAAATTATGCTAATGGTTTATTAATAATTGCTGAATAGGCAGAAACAATGAAAGGTTATAACACAAACATCGAAAAAGACACTTTATCTAACAATAATTTTAGGAAAATATTGTACACTTCCAAACATATTCAACTTGTACTTATGAGTTTACGACCAGGCGAAGAAATTGGGGAAGAAGTTCACACTGAAAATGATCAATTCTTTCGTATTGAAGGTGGTCATGGAAAATGCATAATAGATGGAAATGAATACGAAATTAAGGATGGTGATGCAATCGTCATCCCAAGCGGCGCTAAGCACAATGTTCTAAATATTGACACCCAAACAGATCTGAAAATGTATACGCTTTACGCTCCTCCTCATCATAAGGACGGGATTGTACGAACTACTAAAAAGGAAGCAGAGGATAATGAGGCAGAATTTGATGGGAAAACTACGGAATAACTGTTGGGAAACAGAAAATTCGGTAACCTGCATTTCATTTCTTTGTTGTGAGTGTCACAGTTCATTCCTTGCACACGAGCAACATCAATTTCATGATAGAACGTCTATGTTACACTGTTCATTAAAATTTATGATTATGCTATGGCGAAAGCATCTCATAAATTATCGTCATCCGCCAGATTTTACCGATATTAATTAGGATTGATATTTCTAAAGCATAGAATAGATACTTCGGTATCAGAAATGGTTGTCGGAGGATCGAGTAGGAATACGTATCATTGTGCCAATAAAACTCACAAATGGTAGCCAGTCAGTTTATAATTTATCATGAAAGAATTCTAACAATGTATTCAGCAAAATAATTAGACTGTTTTAACTTTATCTATCGGACAAATGTAAGAGATTATTGAGTACCATATTACATGAGATAATGCTTTCTGACATCTAAATCAGTTTAGATACCATTCTGAACTAGAGAACTGGAACAAGAAAAGTTGTTCGGTCTACTTTTGTATAGTATCGCTAACAGGCGATATCAATGTAAAACAATATTAATCTTGATAGAGTCGAAAGTGCATGAGAAGTAATATTGAATATCCACCTGGACCTTCCAATATAATCCCTTATACAATGGGCCATAAGTTCATACGAGATCCGATCAAGACTTTGCTTGATCTATCTCATAAGTATGGTGATATCAGTCATTTTAAATTTGGGAGGCAAGATGTTTATTTCATAAATAATCCAAATTACATTGAAGATATCTTAGTTACCAACTATAAGAATTTCATTAAAAGTAGAGGCTTACAGGTTTCAAAGCGTCTCCTTGGCAATGGCCTAGTTACTAGTGAAGGGGAATCTCATGACCGGCAGCGGCATTTGATACAACCTAAATTTTATCCAAAACAAATAAGATCTTATTCGGATGTCATGATAAAGTGCGCTTTCAAAATGTTCGATAATTGGAAGGACGGTACCGTGGTTGACATTCATAAAGAAATGGCAGATGTTACATTGGCAATAATTAGCAAGAGTGTACTAGGTTATGAAGTCAAACAACAAGGTGATGAGATAGGCAAAGCTCTCCTAACTTGCATGGAATATTTCAACCGCCTTCTAATGCCATTTGGTGAATTAATTGAAAAGATCCCCATATTACCAATGAACAAGGAATTTCAGAGAGCTAAAGACACGTTAGATTCTACGGTGTATAGTATGATTAGCGAACATAGAAAGAATTTGGACAGAGGAAAGAAAGAAGGAGATGATCTCCTGTTCACACTTCTTCAGGCTCAGGACGAAGAATCTGGAATTGGAAAAATGAGTGACATACAGTTGAGGGACGAGGTCATGACAATATTTTTGGCCGGTCACGAAACGACTTCAAATGCACTTACGTGGACACTTTATCTTTTGTCTTTGCATCCAGATATCGAAGCTAAACTTGATCAAGAGCTTCACACGGTATTAGGAGACAGCCGGATAATTCCTACTATATATGATGTCCCAAAGTTGGCGTATACAGAAAGAATTCTTACTGAATCGATGCGACTATATCCTCCAGCTTGGGCTTTGGGCCGCCAGGCCATAAATGAGTACAAAATTGATAAATATACAATTAGACCAGGCTCGATAATTTTGATGAGTCAATATGTTATGCACAGAAATCCTCTTTACTTCACAGAACCAGATCTTTTTTATCCAGACCGTTGGACTCCAGAGTTCAAAAAACAGTTACCAAGATTCAGTTACTTTCCTTTTGGAGGTGGCATCAGAGGTTGTATAGGTGAGCCATTTGCCTGGTTGGAAGCGATCCTCTTAATTTCCACTATTTGTAAACAGTGGAAGATGGCTTTAGAACCTGGTCATAAAGTGGCGCTGAAACCATTGATTACTTTGCGTCCCAAGCATGGCATGCGTATGTTACTGACTCGAAAATAAGGATTAATAACCCAATCGCAGGAGAGCCGCATTTGTGGCATAGTATACAGGACATATTGATGCAGACCATCATTTATTAAATTACCAGGCTAATTGCAAGTTATTGAATATTGTGAGCATTTTAAAACTAATAAGACCTGCAAAGGTTGCTCATCTAGCCACTGCTGATTCTAGCCTTCAACCCTATATTACACCAGTTGTGTTTGTGATAGACAAGGACAAAATCTTTATTCCCTTAGACTATAAGCCTAAGACCGTTCCTATTAAACAGCTGAAGAGGGTAAAAAATATACAGAAAAACCCCAAAGTTGCTTTTCAAGTAGACAACTACGAAGATGATTGGCAAAGGTTGTGGTTCATTTTGTTAATGGGGTACGCAGAATTGGTCGAACAAAAAGAAGTGGGCGGAGATCAAGACAAATATATTCGTAAAGTTCACGATCTATTTATAGAAAAATATGTTCAGTACTCTAAATTAGAAATTGGAACAATTTTCATAAAGATAAGTGCGCTAAGGGGTTTCTATTGGCATTACAATACATCAAAACAAAAACACTAGTGGGAAGATAGAGAATCGAATTCTGCGCTATTTAGCGAATTGAAGCAGCTGTTTTGAGATTTCGATAGTTTGATCTATATTTCCATATAGTGGAGTAAAAAAGTTACTAAATACAACGTGCTCTATGCCAATATCTTTTATCTCTCTTATGTCGTTACCTATCTCTTCAATAGTTCCTGACATTGGAAAGCGTTGCTTTCCGCCTGAGTCTGTTGTATCAGAAATATTGAGATAAGTTAAAAGAATGATCTTGAAGGCATTTGGATCCTTATTTGCTCTAATAGCTAGATTTCTTATTGTATTTACAGTACTTTTAAGTTGTTCCAGAGGCCCGAATGGTACGCCTAACCAGCCATTAGCATCATAATTTACAATTCTAGAAAAAGTATTTGGGCTAAAGCCACCAAGATATATTGGAATATGAGGTTTTTGTATGGGTTTTGGACCTATCTTTGAGGCAGGAATATTATAGAATTCCCCTTTAAATTCTACAACGTCATCGGACCATACACTTTTTAGAGCATCAAGAAATTCATCTGCTCTTTTACCTCTATCCTTAAAAGGTATGTTAGAGGCTTGATACTCATCTTTAGACCAGCCGATGGCAAGACCGCATATCGTCCTTCCTTCTGAAAGAACGTCCAAGGTAGCAAATCGCCTCCCAAGCACAACAGGATTATGGAATAGCATATCAATGACAGAGGTCCCCAATGATATTTTCTCGGTGTTCGACGCAACAAATGACAGAGTTTCTAGCGGATCAAGTACTGTTTGATAATCAGAAGGAAGGCGACCGTCGGGAGTTGCAGGATAAAGTGTCTGTGGATTAATTGGCGAAAGAAGCCTTTCCAGTACCCAAAGAGAGTCAAAGCCATATTCTTCAGCTTTTCTAGAAAATTTAATTAAATTTTGTCTATTAGCTTGTTTCCCAAGCTGAGGTAGTGTAAGTCCAACTTTCAAGATAATTACAACGCAATTAATTGTATTAAAAGGTAGCTCGAAAATCAAAAGCTGATTAAGAAGATAGTAGCACTTAGCGAGAAAATTCAGTGGTGAAATATTAATACTGCCAAGACCTGTTGTAGTCAAGCATATGTCATTATTGCATCTATGTGCTTGTCATGTATTGGTTATATGTATCCAATAGGGAGATGACATTCAGTATACAGTTAAATGCCCACCTGGAGAGAGATTTGTTTTATGCTTAAGGGTATGATTTCCCAAATGCAAGGAGCAAACAACATGACGAAATTAACGTCATTGTACCATAACACCCTTAGCTACACCTACGAGGTAATGTGTATATATGGTGACTTATGATCAAGTAACATAGTTACTCAGGGAATATATTCTTCCTCTTTGATATTACTATCTAGAAGATTTTGCAAGAAAAATTACAGCCAGAATTTGTGCTGAAGAACAAAGGCAGAGCTGATAAATTGGTACTGGGATCCCTAGAATGTAAGTCTAATTTTGTGCTTTCACCGTAAATGTTAATCCATAAATGACGCTAGGAGGTCGAACAGGCAGATACCCAGAATTCTGATAAATATTTCATTCAATGGACCAATAGTACAATTCCAAGCTAGTGAGCATTGTTCAAACG
>JBAWET010000093.1:0-2886 GCA_049591355.1 Nitrososphaeraceae archaeon | reverse complement strand
GAAGTAGAGAGGATTTCTGTGCATAACATATTGACTCATTAAAATTATCGAGCCTGCCCTAATTGTATATTTATCAATCTTGTAATCATTAATGGCCTGGCGTCCCAATGCCCATGCTGGAGGATATAGTCGCATCGATTCAGTAAGAATCCTTTCTGTGTACGCCAACTTTGGGACATCAAATAGAGTAGGAATTATTCGGTTGTCTCCTAATACTGTTTGAAGCTCTTCGTCAAGTTTTGCTTCGATATCTGGATGTAAGGCTAAAAGATAAAGTGTCCACGTAAGTGCATTTGAAGTCGTTTCGTGACCGGCCAAAAATATTGTCATGACCTCGTCCCTCAACTGTATGTCACTCATTTTTCCAATTCCCGATTCTTCGTCCTGAGCTTGAAGAAGTGTAAACAGGAGATCATCTCCTTCTTTCTGTCCTCTCTCCAAACTCTTTCTATGTTCGCTAATCATACCATACACCGTAGAATCTAACGTATTTTTAGCTCTCTGAAATTCCTTGTTCATTGGTAATACTGGGATCTTTTCAATTAATTCACCAAAAGGCATTAGAAGGCGGTTGAAGTATTCCATGCAAGTTAGGAGTGCTTTGCCTATCTCATCACCTTGTTCCTTGACTTCATAACCCAATACACTCTTGCTAATTATTGCCAACGTAACATGTGCCATTTCTTTATGAATGTCAAGCACTGTACCGTCCTTCCAATTATCGCTCATTTTAAGAGCGCACTTTATCATGACATCCGCGTAAGATCTTATTTGTTTTGGATAAAATTTAGGTTGTATCAAATGCCGCTGCCGGTCATGCAACTCCCCCTCACTAGTAACTAGGCCATTGCCAAGGAGGCGCTTTGAAACGTGTAATCCCCTACTTTTAATGAAATTCTTGTAATTGGTAACTAAGACATCTTCAATGTAATTTGGATTATTTATGAAATAAACATGTTGCCTCCCAAATTTGAAATGGCTAATATCACCATACTTATGGGATAGATCAAGCAAGGTCTTAATGGGATCTCGTATGAACTTACGGCCCATTGCGTAAGGGATTAAATTGGAAGGCCCAGGTGGATATTCAATTTTACTTCTCATGTGTTATCGACTCTACCAAGATTAATATTGCTTTACATTGATATCGTCAAAATGAAATCATAATTAACTTAACTAAGCAAAGTTTGCCTTACCATAATTGCACGCATAAGACATTTCATTCCTGACTGGTTTGACTCATGTCTTGCTCTAGTCTAGTCAACAGCAAGATTATTGTAAAAAGCTAATTCCAGTCGATGATATACACGTAACAATATTGGCGTCGGCATCTATCGCTTGTGAGCTAATTCAGGACTTGAGCCATGCTGGATTAAAAAATTCAAACTTGGACTATATAGCTAGTTGGCATTCTAGCACTGCTCATCTGATCATGTTTATGACTAGTGGCAAAGGCTAAAAAATTATTATTTCTAATGGGCTATGATCTTTAAAAAAGCTACAGTAATTATTTTTCAGATATATTCTCAAAAAAGACCAATGATCAATTCATTTAATATCAATATTCATGATATCAATTCATTTAATATCAATATTCAAGGAATATTGATAGGAGATTATGACGTCACAGAACATCGATCAACCTTGAAAATATTCATAGGGCATTCAACTATCTCGCCAACCAACGTATCTGGAAGTAACGAATGTGTGTCATTAAATCGAGATATTAACATGGTATTAAAAGAAATTGATGACGAGATATATCTCGTCCACGCTCTTGTTCTTTCATAACTAATTGTCATTTTTGGAACATAAAGCATTCAGCTCGAGTTAGTGAGAGGGAGGTGATGAAAAAAGATAGGGTGCAGAAGATTAACTAAGTTAAGGAAGCATTAAAATTTCGTTTCTAGACCATGAAGGTCTATGATTAACGTCCTTTTGACAGCCATTATTGGCTCTGTACTGATAGCAGGAGTGGCTTTTAGTCCGCTTTTGTCCGGTCAGTTCCATTTGGCCTATGCACAAGATAACGCAACAACAATGTCGGGTAATATGACTGGCAATGCAACTGGCGCATCAGGCGGCGATTCTGTAACAATATCACCAGGATCCTCATCCCCAAGCAATGGAAAGTTTTTCGTACCTGATACCCTGACGGTTTCAAAGGGAACAACTGTTTCGTGGACTAATGGGGACTCAACATTGCATACAGTTACCTCGGGAAGTGCGGAAGCTGGAAATTCGGGAACAGAATTTGATTCAAGCTACCTCGCTGCAGGAAAAACATTCCAACATCCATTCAATACCGCGGGCACATTTGATTACTACTGCACTCTTCATCCATACATGAAGGGCAAAGTCGTAGTGACGTAAAAGCCACTTTTTCTTTTTTTGGAAGATCAGAAGATGAAAATAAATAATACGAACTATAATCTCTGAATGCACGAACTCGCAAAAAATAGAGAAGTGGAGAGGAGAATTTCTTCCCGATATTGTGAGCACAGATATAATGACGAGAAAGTCCATAAGGGATTTGAATTGTAGGCCATAGTTTTTGAGTCGAGTTGGCAAGAGAGAACTTCGAGTCCTAGTGTCAGAATATTTAATGGTTATCTTTCTTTCTCTTTTTCAAAATAAAACAGGATATAAGGATAGTGAGTCAATTCATTATAAACTCCTTTATGCCATTTTCGAGATCTCTTTTAGCGATAAAATTCAGAACATCACTTGTCTTGGTTATGTTTGCATAACTTTGTCTAATGTCTCCTTCAGCTTCTTTTTCATATATAGGATCTAGTGTAAGTTTACCCATTATCCTTGTCATTATTTTAGCTAAACCGGATATACTTGTGGGCACTCCTGTTGCTATGTTAAAGATTCTCCGGG
>JBAWET010000092.1:0-5807 GCA_049591355.1 Nitrososphaeraceae archaeon | reverse complement strand
AGATACGTGTTACGCAAGTTGGTAACAGATTCGCAACTGCTGAAATTGTTGATGGAAGTTCTGCAACTGAGGCAAGTTCTCAGCCATCAGAGCAACAGTCATCGTCCAGCGAATCATCTGAGGCATCCCCTGAATCAAATGAATAAGAACGCAGAATTCATGATACTTTCTGTGCATTCAAATTAGATCAAAATCCCATTAATTTTAGCCCTCAACTAGCATTTTTATATATATTATTATCGGAATTAGCATTTAAATCTCATCTTTGTGGAATGCCAGACAATAGTTGTGGTGTTCGCAATTTAAGGTGACATTCTTCAACAATTTATTTCTTGGGATCGCATATCAAAGGAGGGAATAGAATTTAGAACTGGTGCGCCCGTTTCAAGATATGAAGAATAATATCATCGCGATCGTAGCGATTTCTTTTACCGTTGTAGGTACCATGTGGGCAGTAAGTAATCTTATCTCATCAAATGATACAATAAAGACTCTAAAAAACGCAGGCATTATACTGGTCGCAAAAGACAACTTGTTCAATTCTACGAATCCAGACATACACGCGAAGACAAACATACCACTAAGAATAACGATTGTTAACAAGGACTTCACAAAACACGACTTTATAATAGATGAATTGAATGTGAATACAGGATACTTATCCAGCGATCAAGATTTTACTACTGCTATTGCTAGTAACAATTCTGGAATTTATCAATATTACTGTTCGTTTCATCCCGCTACAATGCACGGTAGAATCTTAGTTGATGACTGAAAAAACTTGAATCTTGGTCATTAATAGCTTAAAGTGATGGTAGCATTTATCATCATAAGGCAAGAGAATGGATCTCCGAAATACCGGCTTCGTTCTGCTGTTTGCTGTAATAAGGATTATTCTTTCACCAAACTTGGAGCTGTATCATGAATTAGATTAAAATTAACCTAGATTTAGTTTTGTAAATTGCAAGGGTACGCTCACTATCTAATCGTTTCTTTCCGCTGACATAATACAAGGAATTCTCATGTTTACGAAATTAGAGTTGCACCTCAATCAATTATATGGAAATTCACACGCACCATGTGATCCATGCGGACCTACCTTGATTTGTTGACTTCGTACCATCAGTCAGTTTTTTGTGGTAAATGCTCTTGCATGTCGCTATCTTCATTTCTTCCTCCGACATAATGTGAACACTTTTCATCTTCTTCTCGTCGTAAATAGTAGCAAGAAATTTAAAACAAATTAGGCAAACTGATTCATAACCCAACGGGGATTTCTTTGCACTAATAGTATCATAGAATTATTATTCTTTACCCCCTTCATCATTCATAGGTGTATTCAAATCAATGGTGAACACTCAGCGTGACAACTTTAACAATAAGGATTGGATAGAGATTTTCATTCACCCAACACTTAAAAGGAGGAATATTAAAAATGATTAAAATGGCTGCACGAAAGAATACATCTAGAAAGAAGCGATTGATCAAACGCATCAAACAGAATAGGCCAGTGCCAGCCTGGGTAATAATTAGAACTCATCGTCATGTCAGGACTAATCCAAAACGCAGAGCGTGGAGAAAGTCAGACGTAGGTGTAGGATAATTTCGGAGTGAGATTGGATGGCCGAGAATGAAGAAAGTTTAACGCGTGTTTATACGATAAGGTTGGGAAAGGCATGGGGTACTCCCCAATACAGGCGAACCGACAGGGTCTTGAATATGATAAAGGAATTTGCAAAGAAACATATGAAAACAGACAAAATAAAAATTGAACAGGACTTGAATAGGTACATATGGCGAAAAGGCAAGACTAATCCTCCTCGAACTGTTCGAGTTAGAATGATAAGAGAAGATGATGTGGTCATAGTGAGTTCCTTCACGGAACCAAGAATTGCTGAAGAAACGAAAGATCAAGGGTCTGAAATAAGCAAAGGCAAAGATCCAGAATAGTTATTTTTCATACTACCAATTGAAATCTAGACTTTCTTACAAGAAAATCTCTACAAAGCTAATTTGGAATATCATGTATCTTTTATTTCATGAAGAACCGTAGCAATCGATTCACTATTCAATATTACTCAGTGGGAGAACAATATCAGGATGAGACTCTGGGATCTCCCAATCTAGACAGCTATCTCCAGGAATTATTGCCAACGGGTCGTATGAATCAAACTTTGAGTGCCCCTGTACCAAAGTTACGAGATTAACCGGACGATCAAAAGTACGCGATGGAGAGAGATCGATTTCCGCGTTCCTGTCAATATTTTGAATCTTCCTCAGCTTATCTATAATTGAGTTCAAATTTCCAATAGATCCTGCAATTCCATTATTTATATACAAGAATGATTTTCCTAGTGAGTCTGGGTCTGATGACGAATAGAGCATAGCAAGAGAATCCCTCAGCGCATTTTCCACACCAAGTTCCTCTGAACTGCTGGTAGAGATTATTCTCTTTCCAGGTGGGAGATTTATTGAAGGCATCAGTTTTATAATATGAACTAAAGTTTTATTTGTTATAGAAAAACATTCTTCTAGTGACAAATCAGGGTTAATTTCCAAAAATGCATCGTTGTCTATTACAAATACTGCGTCTGAGGCAGAATTGAGTCTCTTTAGAGAAACAGCAGAGTTAAACAACCTTTCCTTTTCGTACCGAAAAGGCATAACTACAAAATTAATAACTTTGAGATCTAGAGAGAATTTTGCGATATTGGACAATAGTGGAGATATAGCCGTGCCTGAATTCCCACCAAGATTTGAGATGAGTATAACCGTCCCATATCTTGAGAAGATCTTCATGATTTCTGATTCATAATTCTGAAGGTAAGATCTAATTCTAAAGATGCCAGGATTAATCCACGGTCTACAGTCCACATACAGTGAATTTTCATCTTCTACATCGCGTTTGTCGTTACTGATTACCATACAGTCAAAGTCAGTGCAACTTTTTGCCTCGAGAGCTATTTTCCGACCCAGTCCTCCAATCCCAACTAATAACACCGGTCCCTTAAATTCAAAATTATCCAACTTAGTAACCGTACCCCGTTTTGAGCACTGAAAATTAAGATAAAAGCTTTATTGATTAACTAGATGCACATATGTAGTTCAAAAAAATTGATTTTATTTAAAGGTCTTATGTCATGATAGATCCTTTTAGGCAAAAATTTGAAACTTCTTTAATTTTTACAGTTAATCTTTTACCTAATATTTGATTTCTTTCAATTTTTATCTCGGGAAGGACATCATCTAGTACAACAGGCTTATACGCATAATTCCTGCCTTGGATAAATTTATCATTTACCTCATCAACCAATATCTCTCCTTCCCATCCTTTCCATTGCATATTCCTGCTATAACTGACCTGCCTTATCAGTTCATGAAGTTTCTTGGTTCTAGCCTTTACTACTGAGGTATCAACCCTAGTAAATTTTGATGCCAGGGTCCCTGGACGAGGGCTGAATTTTGAGGAATTTATAACGTCAGGTTTGGTTGCTTCTATCAAGTCGACAGTCCTTTGGAAATCCTCATCGGTCTCCGATGGAAACCCAGCTATCAGGTCGGTAGCAATAGTAATTTCAGGGATAGCAGTTCTGAACACGTCCACTATCTGGCGGAACACATCTGAACTATGTCCTCTCTTCATTTTTCTTAGTATTCTCTCACTTCCGCTTTGAACTGGGATATGTAGGAATTTGAAAAGTTTGTCAGATCTTGACAAAATAACAAGGAGTTTGTCCATGAATCTAGGCAAGTACATTGGATTCATCATCCCTACTCTTACCTTAAACTCTCCAGGGATTTTACAACCGGCATCTAGCAAATCGGCTAAAGTGGTATTTATATCAAGACCGTAGCAACCGTTATCGGTAGAGGTTAACCAGATTTCCTTACATCCGTCCGCTACATCATACTCCATCTGTCGTAATATGTCTCCCAGACGGTAACTCCTGAGGTGTCCTTTCGCTAGTTTTGTTTGACAGAACGAGCAATCACTCATACAACCGCTTGAAATCTGGATGATGCTTACCGCATGATTAAATCTAATCCTAGGAAGGTTAACTTTGTCAGTAACAGAATCGTTTAGTGCGACCACCCTTTTATTCTTGATTGAGTTATTAACTACATCAAGTGTTTTATCCAGCGAGTGGGGACCCAGCAAACAAGCTTCAGGACAGTACCTCTCCAAGAGGGCCCTATCTGATTTCGGAAGACAGCCCGCTACCACCAGGGGTTTCTCTAATTTTGCAAGAGCTGTTATTCGAGACAGCATCCTGTGTTCTGTCGATTCCTTCACTCCACAAGTAACAATAAGATTCAGGTCAGACATTCCTGGTTCAGTGGATAGATTGTAGCCCCCTCTCATGAGAATTCCTTTTATCATTTCTGAGTCCGCCATGCTCGCCGAACATCCGTAGGCCTCCACCCAAACCCTTTTCTTATTCCCAACGGTTTCGCTTTGATATAATCCCACTTGTTCTTCAGATAGCGCAAGAGGGTGCACGCTAGATTCACTCGGTCCAGATAGACACAGCTTAATTGGAATCAAATCAATAAGATCAAAATAAAGAGTACTAAATCAATTTTATTGATCAACTCTTTGATGGCTTAAATGATATATTCACATTTCGTACCAACGCATTTAGTCAAAGAGCCATTATTTTCTCTTTGCTATACTTTGCTCAAAATCCCTCGGTTAATTATGTCATTGGTGGCAGATAGCAAAAGATCTAAATCTTCGTTATCATGTACGAAAGAAATAGCACCCATTTTTTTTGGTAGAAAGAAAATTCCATAGTCAGCTAGGAGACAGAGATGATATTTGAGAAGTTTCTCCTGGTCAGTCATCGCTGCATCGGTTGCATTTTTTATAATCTTCACATTCTGGTTCAGAAAGTGGACATTCATAAGCGATCCAAGTCCAGTGACTTCAACATCAATACCAAAATCAGCAAATAATTGGTGGAGTTTGGACCGAGCTTCCTTGCCAAGTCGATTAATTTTTGTATAAATCGTTTCGTTGTTCCTTTTTAGATAATCCATTGTAAGAAGGCCTGCCTTCATTGATATTGGGTTTGAAGAAAATGTCCCCCCGCCTACGTAGCATCGATGACTCTTTTCCTTAAGAGACGTATCAGCAATTTTCATTATTTCCTCCTTGCCACTAACAACGCCTATTGGAAACCCTCCTCCAACTATTTTTCCGAGAGTCAATAAATCTGGTTCTATACCATAAGATGCAGATAAAGTGCCAAAATTTAGTCTAAATCCTGTGACAATCTCATCCATTATCAATAGCACATTATTTTTATTTGCATATTCTCGCAAGCCGACTAGGTATTCCCTTTCTCCAACAACGCCTCCAGCCCCTCCTAATATGGGCTCGAGTATAATGCAAGCAAGGTCATCTTTGACAGTATCCAAAATTGCGATAGAACCGGCAAGATCGTTAAAAGGTAATGATTCAACAAAATCTCCTTCGCCCCCAATGAGTCCCAACCCTTCATTTATTTCGAAGGGATAATTGACTGAGTGCATCAGGTCAGAATTAAATCCGTGCCATCCCCCTAGTACTTTGGCAACAATTCTTTTTCCGGTAAATGCGCGAGCAATCCTTGTAGCGTACATAGTTGCTTCGGTCCCAGTTGAACAGAATCTCATGAGCTCAGCACTTGGCACGAATTTTTGAATTATCTCCCCAAGAAGTACACTTGTATCATTAACAGTTCCAAATATTGTCCCCTGGCCCAACGCCTTTTCAAGAGGTTGGACAACGTTTTGAGGCGAATGACCCAATATTAGTGCCCAAT
>JBAWET010000091.1:0-3096 GCA_049591355.1 Nitrososphaeraceae archaeon | reverse complement strand
TGTAGAATGATGACCATGCATTGGCTACGTTGTTATTAAATTCCGTTACCGCATCGATAGCCTTTCCATATAGCTTCACATTCTCTCTTGCTGCGTTTATTGCGTTTATTGCTAGTTGATTTGATGTATCAAATACACTCAATGCTTGTGCAGTGATTTCGTTAGATTGTCTTCTAAATTGTTCTGCATATGGTGCGTATGTAGAAGTTGGAAACGTTGTGCTAGTAGATGTTACGTTGCTGCTTCCTGCCCAATTTCTTTGTGCTGCAAAAACCTTGTTAACGAATTCTTTTGTCATTTGTAAGTATTCTTGCTGTAGGTTTGAAATTGATTGTGCATATTGTGGTTGGAATTTAGATATTCCTTCAGTAACTTTTAACACGCCGTGCTTATATGTATCGAACATTTCAGAACTGTCTTGTGCGATGGTGCTTGTTGATGTAATTTCTTTAGTTTTATTTGTGTCTGTCATTTGTAACCATTATATGGTAGTGTATGGCGACTTATAAAGGTTGGCATTATATGGGGTTTATTACCATTTAATACCTTAAATCGCCTTATAATGTATTTATTTATCCCCTGTAAGTTCTATTCGGCGTCCAGGCCATCGACATGATTACTAGGAAACAACGGATTGAACCAGGCACATCATGAATGCAGTTCAAGATCCTAGATGGAATAAGCGAATCTCATATCAACTATTAGTCTGTCGTCTCAAGGAAAAGAGCTCCCGTGCTTTTCTAGCTCTTTTTCTATCAATGATACAGCAGGGGTGTGAAATGGACAGTAATTTGCAGTAGTATCATATTCCTTGTTACATTTAGGACATATCCTTATCGTTGTTATGTATTCTCCTTCCCAGTCGATCTCGGATCCACATCTATGACAAACGATGGGTCGGGGTTCCTTAGTATTAAATATAATCAATGTTCCACAATCAGGATTACCACAAAGATATGTGCGTTTGCCCAAAGAGCCCTCTAATCCACTAACTATGGACTCTAATACCTTGACCACAGGGTTGTCGGTATCAGTAGATGGCCTCTTGAGGACTTTATACCGTCTAACTGTTTTATCCTTAATATCGGAAGTAGGCTTTGTTTTGTCGTTTTCCATATACTACTTTACAGGAACTATATTTTAAATATACAGTTAATTTAAGTGCGTTAATTTTAGCAATATGGCTATATCTCTTACAATGTAACAAACAAGGTGAGCACTATTTCTGTGCCCTCTAGTCAAGCATAACAGGAATTGTTTATTTGAGGCAGGTTGTCCATCGAGATAGACTCGGATTGGATGGAGTATGACCAACGAGGGTTTAGTTACCGTCAAATGTTTATTCGCTATGCTGGAGTCATATCAAAGATGACAAAGTACAGAGCAGCTATCGAAACAATTACTCCCACTAATATTATGGCTATTCTGGTGCTTGCTACTGGATAATCATACATTAGAATCAATCATTACATAAAATAAATAATAAATCATATTGTTGTAGTGTAACCATCTGTAGCGACGTTATAACATCAGTTTATCCATTAATGGTATCTTTTTTGGTTTATTTTGAAAATTACCCTATTACCTGCCGAGATATGACACTAACATATAATTGCTGAAGGCAAAGATACTAGAAATAGCAACGTCGTAGATGAAAAAGAGAAATCCAGAGAATAAACTGGACTCAAGATTATCGTCAATTCTAGCGTAAGAAAATTGGTCTCATCTTTACAACTTATTCCTTGAATTAGTAATATTTTGATACCTTTTTATAGCTTAAGGCCTATTATTAATTGATGAAAAAAGATAGACGTATGTTTGTATTGATGTTCGTATCTAGTTTCGCATTAGCTTCTGTAGTGGGTTATGTTGGCATTGCAACTGCTCAAAATATGTCTACAGGCAGCAATATGACTTCAAATGCGACTAAGGGAAATGACACAGGTATTGGAACTGCCAAGGAGCTTGAAAACTTGACTGGAAGTAACATGCAGCAATTTAACAACAGTGTCTTAGCAAACCTCACGACTGGTATTTCACAAGAGATGTCTAATATTACGGGAAACAACAGTGCTTTAGCAAACCTCACGACTGGTATGTCAGAGCAGGTGTCTAATATTACAGCAAACTTTGTAGGGAATCAAACTGGGAATCAAAGTAAGTAACACGAAGAACTAGACCGAGAATGACAGTTCACGATCCAGCTTTCTGACGTTGAACTTGTTATTTTATTATTTTATACGAATACTCATAAACGATTGTTTGCCATATAGACTACTGAGTGAAAGGAAGATCGCGTAGTGGTAACAAATTTCTTTAACAAATTTTACAAAAGGTATAGGAGCACCATTTCTCTCAACAAAAATCTACTACTCTCAGGTATTGTTGGTTTTATTGTTAGTCTAGTGGTTGCATATGAGTCTACGAAATATTCTACTGACAATTTTGCAAATTCTGCATTAACAGTAATAACAGGATTCGTATTCTCAAAAGTAGTTTTTGTTATTCTATTTCATCTTGATAATAGGAAGAAATATACAAAAAGATTTACTGGAAAATTAAACTTTCCAGTTTTAAAACAAATAGTAACAAAGATGATTTTTGCTGATTCTATATTTGATATAATCAGTAATGTAACAAGATTCTTTATTCTTCTGGAATTATTAAGAATCGAATATCCTGCAGTACAAGCCGCAACAATAGCATCAATCATAGCGTCCTCTTTTTCGTATTTAGCCATAAATTTAATTGTAAGACGATTACATGTATTTGGTTCAAAGCAAAACATATTTGGACGAAGATAATTGCGAAATCCATAATTTCAACATCAATATTCGCTATCATATCATTGCATTCTGAAGAAGTCGATCCTTGTTTTGGGACTTAGATTAATGCTTTGTTTCCACGTGCTATAAGCATTACTCATTTTGTCTTGTAATATCTTTCTAGGAATTCAGTATCCTGTTATGTTACATTTTTCTGTGAGACTTAAATAAACGTCGCCATACTAACTATCTTACGTTGAATTCAAATGCAAAATTTGTCCTTGCAACAGCCGTAGCTGTGATCTTGGTCGCAGGAGCTTTAACTCTCCCG
>JBAWET010000090.1:0-13515 GCA_049591355.1 Nitrososphaeraceae archaeon | reverse complement strand
GATTCACATGAATCAATTTGTCCTCTCTTTCTAATCGCCTCTCTGATAATCTGGCTGTCTGATTCACTATCAATCTTAGGACTCATATTTCACTTCACCGTCCTACTACTACTGTATAATAGAACGTGGGAACAAGCCCTTGCCAGTATTCTGCAGCACAAGAAGTCTTGTTCAATACGAACGTAAATGCACTCAAGAAAATCAGCTCTTAAAGGAAGGTAAGCTACTGAGAATCTCACGGTATAAACTACAAAATATTGATTCATAGTACTAATTAGTAGTTAGTTGCTTATCTTGTGGCCTGTATCCCAGTCTTGAGTTATCATAACGCGCGTCTACAATTAGCACAAACCCATGAAAACTAATGATTCTCGATCTTAAATTAGGAACTAGACAGAATGTTTGATAAATCATAATGTGATCGAAGCTATTGTTATAGTCAATTTAACATCTTGATGATAGCTGTACAAGAAATGGTGATGAGAATGCATTGGCTAGTTATAGAATATCATGCTGATGGCACACGTCAGGGAGAGGTGTACTCTGCTTAACGTCTAGAAAGGGGATAAGATTTTGCAAAGGTTAGAAGATACTCGCATTTCTCTTAGAAGTAAAACTAAACAAGCGATTATTACTGCGGCGATAGTGACTGCACTTGTAACTATCGACCTCTTGGCCACTCGTCAGGTAATTCCGGTGGACAGCTTTTCTGAACCTGTAATATTCATTCTTACCGTAGTAGTCGGATACGGTATTGGCTCTTGGGTACTTTTTGTATACACTAGTCAAATAACTAAGGAGATCAGACAGAAATCGTCTCTAATCAAATGGATGCACCTATCGATGTGGTCCGTTCAGTTTTTTCTCGCATTTCTTTTAATTTTGGTAATCTATACCGGCGATACGAGCGTTCTGACATCTTCAATTTACACAATTAGCTCGTTAGCTGCAACTTGTATTTTGACGATAATGAGTGTTAAATTCTTCATGTGGTATGGTTCGAAAAAGGAGAGTAAGATTATTCTGGTCTTTGCATTGACAGCAGCTACACTTGCTATTTCTATTGCTGTGGATGCTGGAGCTAAATTAGTTCTAGTGCAAATTGCTGAGGAGAATTCTCCAAAAGGAATCCCTCCCAAATCGTCATTCCTTTATCAAGTAGGCAAAGATGGTAAAGTATTGTATAAAGATGTGCAGGAGGAAGTTACAAAGATCTATTATCTTCCACATTCTAGCATAGATCCGTATCACTACTTAAATTTGATACCAATCACAATATCATTTTTACTGCGGTGGTTGGGCTGTACGTTGCTTTTGCGCCATCATTATCAAGCAAGAAGAGGCCTCACAGCTATGGTATGGATAATCTTACTACTGCCCTTAATCCTCTATTTGGTGGGCAAGGTCCCTGACATCCTTGATTTGCCATCAGACTATCTATATAGATTCTACTTTAGAATTTTGTTCCGTATTGGCACCATAGGAGGGAGTGTATTATTCGGTCTGGCATTTTTTGTCGTAGCGAGAACCATCCTGTCTGGTAAAATCAGAGACTATCTTGCAACCACTGCGATAGGAATTACCTTAGTTGGTGTGTCACTCTCTACTTCTGCGCTGCAACAGACATATGGTGTTGCCGGGCATTCTCTAGTGCTTCTCGCCTCATACCTGTTCGGTATAGGATTATACTGTTCAGGTGCATCGGTAGTCCATGACCATAGGATAAGGCAAGTTATCCGGAATTCGACTTTCGATTTATTGAAAGGTATTGGTGCAGCCGAAATTGACCAGAAAATAAAAACCAGGGTTTTGAAGGCCGCCATGAGTCGTTCTGATCATATGTTGAGAGATACTGGCATTTCACCATCGATTACAGAGGATCAAATGAAGGATTACATGAACAAAGTGTTGAAAGAAACAGGTGTGCTAGAGGATTTTGATGAAATAATAAAGAAAGAGAGGGAAATTATCAACAATTCCTCAGAATATTCTCTTTGTTCAAAGTACGGTCTTCTGGAATTGGCCTATAGCAGCTATTTTGATTCTTTTGAAAAAGTGATGGATAAAAGCAGGAAAGCAAAACACGAAGGAATAAAGTGTGTGACGTATATCGATCAAGAAAATATCGGAATCGTCAAGAAATTTATGGAGTTGGGCATACGGATTAAACACGTTAAAAATTTGCCGCCTATCGACTTTGCGTTTTCTGAAAACGAGATGATTGCAACAATAGAAAAAGCAAAGGGTGGCAAGCTTTTGAAAGATCTCTTAGTATCAAACGAACCGCTTTACATTGAACACTTTAGGTCATTCTTTGAAGAGCTCTGGGCCAGTGGAGTCGATAGTGGAATTAGAATAAAATCTATTGAAGAAGGACTAGATTCCGAGGGTATAGAAATCATCCAAAATCCGCGGAAGGTTCAAGGAATCGGTACTCAAATGGTAGAATCCGCAAAGGAAGATATTTTGATAATATTTTCAACAAATAATGCGTTCCACAGACAGGAACGTAGTGGATTGTTCAGATTCATTGGAGAAGCTGTATCTCGAGGTGTCAAGGTGAGAATATTGACGCCATTCGATGAGCCAATAAACGCGCAAGCAATGCATTTGGATCAAAAAATAGGACAAAAGGAAACGATAATACCTCCAGGCGAGAGCACAGAAATGGAAATCAAACCGATAGAACAATCACTCCAAACACGAGTATCAATACTTATTGTTGACAAGAAATACTCCTTGGTTGTAGAATTGAAGGACGATTCCCAGGAGTCTTCAGCAAGCGCTATTGGCTTAGCGACATACTCGAATAGCAAACCCACAGTCTTATCATACATATCTATCTTTGAAAGTCTATGGAGGCTATCAGAACTATACGAAAAACTAAAGATTCAAGACAAGATGCAAAAAGAATTCATCAATATAGCTGCCCACGAATTAAGGACTCCAATCCAACCCATACTCGGACTATCGCAAGTTCTAGAGCTGGATATAGACAATAAACAGAGGACTCAAATAGTAGAAACAATTTCCAGAAATGCGAAAAGATTGCTACGCCTTTCTGAGGATTTGTTAGATGTGGCAAGGATTGACTCTCAATCATTGCAGTTGAGAAAGGAGGAATTCAATTTCGGAGATACAATATCACGTATTGTTGGTGATTTTGGAGCACAAGTCAATGGAGATGTGAAGATACTGTACGATAACGCCCCCAATCTTTTAGTAGAAGGTGACAAGGACAGGATAGCTCAGGTAATTCACAACTTGATAAACAACGCCATCAAGTTCACTAATGAGGGAACCATAAAGGTTACTACTGAGAAGACTGATGGATATGTCCATGTTAATATCAAAGATACGGGGAAGGGAATAGATGCTGCAGTATTGCCCAGACTATTTACAAAATTCGTGACTAAGTCAGACAAAGGGACTGGACTTGGATTGTATATCTCAAAGAGTATTATTGAGGCTCATGGAGGAAAGATATGGGCGGAGAATAATCTAGATGGTCGAGGAGCTAGCTTTACGTTCACAGTGCCCGGTACCACAAAAGAAAGGAGTGTATCATCTTAGGTGTTTTTTAACAGAACTAATTAGTGCATCACGGTTTATAGGTTTGGTAATGAATTGGTGGGGCTCTACCTCCGGCATTACGGTCGTTATTTCGTCAGCCATGTCAAGTGCGGTTACAAATATTATTCGAACATTGGGATCGAGATCTTTAAATCTGGAATATAACTGAAGCCCATTTAGATGGCGCATCCTTATATCTGTGATTATAAGGTCATAACGAGAAGGATTTGATTTTGTGTAGTGTGCTAACGCCTTTTCTGGATCATTGAATGAATCAACTATCATTCCTGCAGATTTTAGATATTCTGTAAACAGTAATAAAATATCGGGATCGTCGTCTACCAGCATGATAACCTGTGATTTACCTTGGGCACCAAATTCGACCTTGCTCTTTACTAAATTCCATATCAAGTTCCGTGACATCGTTCTTTTCCCATTTTGTCCAGAAAGCTCGTAAATAGGGTATCGACGCTTCCCAGTCCTCAAGTGTAATTCACCAATTTCTTGAATTTTGTACCGATCTGCAAGAGCCGGAAATGAACTTACGATCGTGTACAGATCACTCCCAATGACTATTCCATTTGGAGGCGCATTTTTGTTTATCTTGGCACAAAAGTTGACAGTGGTACCGAAAAGGTCATAGGAAGCAGATCTATCCGACTTGGCAACTTCTACTCTTCCGTATTCAGCACTTATTCTGTATGATATGCCTGGTAGCTTTTCTTCATAGAGGTTTGAGTTGATGGTGTTTCTTGATGATATCAATGCAAGGCAACACTCCAAGGCGTCAACGAATGCTTCGATATCTTCTATATTTGACGTACCAGGGAAAAAAAATAATACCCCGTCACCAACGGTTTTGACTATTTTCCCATTGTGATCTTTAACAATGGAAGCGACAGCATTGATAAATATAGAATAGAACTTGCCTACTTTCTCTGAAGGAGTTATTTTTGCAGTAATCTGTGTGGACCCCACGATATCTATAAAGCAAATACAATAATTTTCTGACTTATTGGAAAACAAGACTTCGTTTTTTTCCTGGACGGGCATACTTTCGCCATGTTCTCGCGGATTATTCCATTGCCCTTGAGGAGACTTGCTAGGAGTACCAATTTCAGAATCGTGACCATTATAATCTACCTTTCCTCCTAAGACCATGAATTATGTATCTTCAACCAAGCATTTAGTTGGTAGTAGACAGAGATGGTAATAACTAAGGGAATTAGCTCACTAATCATACCATTTTATATTCATAATTTTGACAAGAATGAGGGCAGACAAATATTTTTACCAATTTTAAAAGTCATGTGAGCGTGCGAGGGTGAAGAAAGGGATGCCCAGTTCAAATCTCTCAATTCCAAAGTCGTTCCGATTAAGCCTTCATCTGGCCGGTGTAAATATTACTAAATCTTTCATATAGTATCCACACTCTGGTTCGTTAGGTGCATGGCTAACTTTCTTATTGACGAATAACTTTATAGTCAATGGGTGGATACTGTTTACCTTTGAAAGGTGATGAAATGAATATCAAGACAGAGGAAGCCACTACCCGAGTCATTTATGGAATGCAGAATGTACTCAAGGCAGAAACGGGTCTTTTCCAAAAAGCTAAAGACAGAATTTATACATGCATGAATTACACCCGGCCTCCGCTAGCGATTTCTCTACCACAAATTGCTACTGCCTTTCTAGATGCCAAGAAGAGAGGCGTAAAACTTAGGTATATCACCGAAATTACTGAGGATAATCTATCTTACTGTAAGGAGCTAATGCATCTTGTTCATGATCTTCGTCATCTAGACCCGATCAGGAACAACTTCATGATGAGTGAAAACGAATACCTAGCTCCGTTGGTTCTTGACGATAAGGAAACTATATCATCAGAGCTTGTTTATAGTAATGTGATCCAAGTAGTACAACAAGGACAAAATACATTTGATAAACTGTGGGACAAAGCTGTCCCAGCAGAACAAAAAATAAGAGAAATAGAGGAAAGAAAAGTCAGGCCAAAAACTGAAGTACTTTATGGAGCTGAAAACGCCCTAGCCAGAGGAGCAAAGTTCATGCAGAATGTGAGAGAAAGAATGGATATATGTTTTGACAGTAGAGGGGCGTCAGTAGTTACCGAAGTTGATACTTACAAGAACGGGTATGTCGAAATCAGAAACAAGGGAGGCAAAATAAGAGCCTTCACAGAAATTACGAAAGATAATATTCATTATTGTAAAGAGCTTTCGAAGTTAGTTGACGAGCTCCGTCATTTTGACGGCATAAAGGGTGGTATTGCAGTAAGTGAAACAGAATATATGGCCACCACTGTATTGCAAGAAGCAAAGCCTCTCCCCCAAGTTATTTACAGTAACGTGAAAGAAATAGTCGAACAAGGACAGTATATATTCGATACCTTGTGGAGTAAAACCATACCTGCTGAACAGAAAATAAGGGAAATAGACGAAGGAATTATCCCGTTTGAAACTAAAATAATAGACAATCGTGATGACATAGCAAAGCAGGTTATACACCTTGCAGAGAATTCTTCAGGTTTATCAATTCTATCCAACTATGGAGGAATGCAATTAATCTACAATAACTTTTTAGATCTGTATAAAAAAGTTCTTGATAGGCAAAAGAGTGGCAAGGGAAGAGGGATCAAATGGGTTATGACTATAGACAAAGAGAGCGTGGAATTGGTCAAAAAATTTCTAAAACTGGGAATGAAGATAAGACACGCTAAGCATCTAACTCCCATTAATTTTGCTGTTGGTGAGCATGAGCTTAACGCTACCATGGAACAAATGCGCGAGGGCAAGATGGTTCAAAATCTCCTAACAAGTAACGAACCTGTTTATATCAATCTTTTTACTTCAATGTTTGAGCAGATGTGGCGAGATGGACTTGATGCTGAATACCGGATTAAAGATTTAGAGGGAGGCATTGACGAAGCAGAGATAGAGATCATTCAAAATCCTGTACATGTGATCGATCGGAGCTGGGAAGCAATAAAATCAGCAAAACAAGATATAGATTCGCTCTTCTCTTCTGCCAATGCACTCCGACGACAAATTGCAATGGGCGTCCTGGTTCTACTGAAGGAAACGTCGGAGATTCACAATGTTAAAGTTAGATTGTTAATTCCATCATCTCGTGACATAAATGAACTTATACATGAGGTGAGGTCCGCCGTTCCGAAAATAGACATAAGAGTCTTAGATGCGAGTCTAGAAACCAGGGTCACAATACTGGTAGTTGACAAAAAGAAATGTCTTGTCATTGAATTAAAAGATGATGCACAGAACTCATCCTATGGTGCAGTGGGTCTATCTACCTATTCGGAGAGCCCGTCACTTTCATCCTCTTATTCGTCTATTTTTGAGAGCTTTTGGAGACAGGCCGAATTATTTGAAAAGCTAAAACAAATTGAAACCTTGGAAAGAGATTTTGTCAATATCGCAGCTCACGAGCTCCGAACTCCCATCCAGCCCATAATTGGTTTTTCAGAGTTACTATATTCTAAAATGAAGAATAAAGGGCAACGCAAATTACTTGAGTCTATAATGAAGAATGCGAGAAGACTTGAAAAGTTAGCAGCGGTAATGCTTGATGTTACCCGAATAGAGAAAAATTCGTTGGTCTTGAAAAAAGAATCTTTTGACATGGGACAAGTTACAGGTGATCTGGTTGAGCAGTACAATGAGCAACTAAGAAAGATGAAGCAAGAAGAAAAAGATGGGGGAGAAGAAGGAAAAGGTGATCTGAGGATAATATGGGAACCAACAGAAAACATGAATGTCTATGCAGATAAAATGAGAATGATTCAAGTGATTTCTAACCTTTTGGATAATGCAATAAAGTTTACCAGTGAAGGTGGTGTATGTGTTAGTATGAAGAAAGTAGCAGAGGGTGATCAGACATCTATAGCTGTAAGTGTAAAGGACGAAGGGGTCGGTATGGATACAGAGTTGCTAACTCGGCTTTTTACAAAATTTGTCTCAAAGTCTGAAATAGGCACAGGGTTGGGACTCTTCATTTGTAAAGGGATTGTTGAGGCACATGGGGGAAAGATATGGGCGAAAAATAACCCAGATGGTCGTGGGGCAACATTCGCCTTCACGATTCCGCTCTCAAATAATAAATAATAAACACTCAAAGTGAATTTTGGTTAGCAATTTTGTTTTATTTTATTTTAAATTAAAGATCAACACGAAAGTATGTGTTCTAGAAGGTGATCCAGCTCCACTGTAGCAAGGCAGCAAACCTTGTCGGCGCCACCATAATATACAAACAGATGACTATCGAGAATGCAAGCTCCTGTGGGAAATACCACGTTGTTTACATCGCCTTTTTTCTCATACTCTTCCTCAGGTGCCAATATAGGCTCTTTTGTTTTTCCTAGAATTATATGAGGGTCGTTCAGGTCCAGAAGAAATGCACCAGCACTATACACCTTGTCCTCGCTTACACCGTGGTATATTACAAGCCAACCTTTTTTTGTTTTTAGTGGCGGGACACCAACGCCTATTTTTAAGGCTTCCCAACTTTGCTCAGGTTTAACTAGTAGCGAGTGTTTTTCAAATTTGGTAACCGAATCACCTTCTCCCAGCCAGATGCTTGGTCTGTCAGTATTATACTGGGGTCCTACCCAACAGCTAGGTCGGTGTAACATCATATATTTCTGAAATCCATTTCCAATATTCGCCGTCGGAAATAGGACGACATCTTTGTCATCAGATCCAGGTACAGTTATTATGCCATGCCTCTTGTAATCAAAGAAATTATTAGTCGTTGCAAGGGCAGTTGAAGCGGTAGGGTGTGTTTTGACATAATTCGAAAGTACCACATACGTTATGTATATTTGATCCTGAATGCTTCCTAATCTTGGATCTTCGATGCCAAATTTTTCATAGTCTTCTTCTGGGCATAATGCAACTTCCTTCCTTCTAACAAATGAAAGACCATCCTCACTTGAAGCGTAACCAATCCGGGATACATAATCTTCGTATTCGCCTATTGCTCTGTAAAGCATATGAATAGTCTTCCCGTCATAAAGAACCGCACAATTGAAGACCGCTCTCGATTCCCACCAGTTAGATGCGTCAGGAACCAAGACTGGATTATTTTTTGCTCTTTCTAGTCGTAGCATTAAGCGCTTTTATCAACAGTAACGATTTTTTATTATCTTATATATGTTATGATAATATTCCCCTAGAAATTACCTAAACATATTTCTCTAATACTTGTAAATCTTCAGCACTAATCCTTATCGACTCGTAGAGTGATATATGCTTCTTGGCAACTTCTTTCCAAGCCAATTTCCTGCGAAATATTTCTACTGCATTTTCATATTTTTCATAATCTCGTTCAAGCTTTAGAAATGCTTTGGAAAATTCGAGGGGGTCGCGTTCAACTGAAATCCCTAGCCCCAAATTAGAAAATTCCTTAAAGAATTCTATATTGCTTGATACGAATGGAAGTCCATGAGCGAGGCCATCATACATGACACCCGAGCCAGAACTTACCTTATATGGTAGAATTAGAGCATCGGCAGAATAGAGAAGCAGCGAAAGCTCTTTGTCTACCAAAAATCCCTTGCCAAGTTCAATTACACCCTCATTATCGAACTCTTCTTTTATTTTTTCCATGTTATAATGGTTTCTTGAGGTGTTGACGACGATTTTCCAGCCTGCAGGGACTTTCATTTTTCTAATAATGTCCAAGCCCTTGGTGGCAGTCAGAAAACCCAGAGCGAGTGCGATATTGCCTTCCTCGGGTAAGGAAAATTTCCTTCTTGCTTCCATCTTGTCAGGAGCTGGTATTAGGCTGGGCTCTGATCCGTGATATATCAAATGAGATCCTGGTATCAAGTTAGCCAAGTATCTTGAAAAAACAATCCCTTTTCTATTTGGACCTATCTTTTGGGTATTGAGGGATTTGAATGATCGATAATTCAAAAAATGAGTCCAATAGTCATAGGCCACACGAAGCCAAGTTCCTATTTTTCCAAAATTCTTATTAACTAATGGAACGACCAGGCTCATCCACTGTCTAAAGGTATAAGCTGAATGGAAAGTAGTCACAATAGGCACTTTGCACTCGCGATAGAAGGCCTCTATATTTGTGCATGTTTTATTAGGATTCAATGGATCCAAATGTATTCCATACAATCCGGGTTCGTACTGAACATGAACATGATCTGGCTGATATTCTTTGACTATCTTCAAAAGAATATCCGAATTATCGGGGTTCAGGGGTGAAATACCCGTGTAGTCTCCCTGTCCGTCTTCGTTACAAACGACACGAACTTCGACATCTTGATTTCTCAAGGAGTCGACTAATTTTTTGCAATAGCGACCCACACCGCCTTGCATCGGCGGATATTCCGTCGACACCATCAATATTTTCAAATTTAGACACACCAGCTTAACAAATCAAATAAACCAATTACTTATTGCACAACAACCTATATCTTTCTTGTGTTAAGGCTCATTTGATTATTCAGTCGCATACGTTAGACCCCTTGAATTCAAGTCTTACATTATTATCTCAAATTGAAATCGAATTATCCTGGCATTATCTCCAATGTTGGTAAAAATTAGGTTAATTTACTCTCTCTCTTGCAAGAAACACCATTGTCCGTCCTCTCCCCTTTAATAGCGCATAATTTTAGAAGTTGGATGCAGCGAATTCGAACTACTTTAGCACATGTATTGAAAACTGCTGGGTTGGATTGGATTGGATTGAATTGCCCAAATTACAACTCTTTGAACCTTATATTCACACAAGACAACACAAGACAGCCTCAAAGATAGGTTGTAATCTCTCGAATCCACTTTCAAATTGGCTTAATTATAAGGTCGTTGGATTTTTTATCTCAGATATGTCTTGTTATCCTTAATGTAGTTTTTAATAAACCATAAAAGGAAATAATGTGGCTCTTTCTTTATTTGAGATCTCTCTAAAGCATTATAGTAACTATTTCTTCCTTCGTATGGGATGTTAAAAAGAGGGTATCCTTTCTTTCGTAAAATAAAGTTCATTATCAGCCTAGAGATTCTGCCATTTCCATCACCAAAGGGATGTATGGTGACAAATTTCAAATGCATTAACGCTGCTAATTCAACCGGATGTGTCTTTTCTCTATTTTTTTGATACCAGCTGAGGAACACTCGAACTAATGGGTAGATTTCAACTGGAAGAGGCGGTATAAATTTACTTCCTGATATTATTCCTCTATTCTCTCTAATTTTACCAGCAATATCGGACTTTGTGTCTTGAAATAAAAGCTTGTGCCATTCTAAAATTGTCTTAAAAGACAAATCCTTTTCAGACACTAATATTTGAAAAAATAATTTCTTATGAGCTTCAGCTTCTTTAATGTCACCGATAGGTTTATTCTATGGTGTGACTCCTCTTTCAAGTAAATTAGCAGTATCTCGAAGGCTTAATGTAGAACCTTCTATTCTCTGTGTATCGTAAGTAAATCTAGTTGCAAATATTTCTCTAGATTTTATTAAAGATGATTTCGGTATGACTTTTATTTCTTTAACATAGTTTCTTTTGATAATTTCAAGGTCATCATAGTGGTCTTTGTTAGCCGCCCTGAAAAGTTCTGTTTTGAGCTCATCAATGTTACTGGGTATTTTTTTACCCAAGTATATGGTCTTTTTTCCCACTTTCGATCCTATTCTCACGCTGTGTTCAAGATAATAGAATATAGTACCGTCAGGTTTAGTCCTTTTTTTTATAGATACCATAATTATTGTGTACCTCTACAAATTAATAAATATAAATACAAATAGACAAATGTAGAGGTATAGCAATGACGTAAATCATCTACTTAATTTATATGTCCTAAATTATTTTGAACGGGTGAAAGTCTCATTAGCTGGAGTAGATGAAGCATATCGCTATTACTTTAGAATATTATTTAGAGCAGGCCCCATCGGAGGAAATATTCTTTTTCGCCTTGTTTTCTTTATCGTTGCCAGGAAAATAAAAGCTGGAAAATAGAGAGACTACCTTACTATCGCCGAAATAGGTGATACTATAGTTGGTATCGCACTTTCTACTTCTGCGCTACAACAAACATACGGAGTAGCCGCTCATTCACTTGTGCAGCCATTAACATAGGTCTATTCCAGTTTCATTGGCTAGACTCTTCCAAAGTTGGAATTAAGCAATTTGTACTACAAAGTAGAATTCTTCTTTGCATATTTTGGCATTAATTACACCTTTCCGTTCGTTCAAGATACTGGATAATTACCTGTAATAATACTAGGTAATAATACTAGAGGTAACAATAAAATACTCTCTACAATGGCACGTACGAAAAAGAGAGATGGGTGGTGGACCGCAACTGTTTACGGCGGACTTGTCAAGTCGTTCGGTTTGTACTTTGTACTATGACCTATGCCTACCAGCTAAGGCTTGATTAAAATCTCCTGTTGCTGCAACTGCTATTGCAACTGATATGGTTGTCATTATTGCTCCCACAATTAACACGTGTCCATGCACCTTCATTACTTCATTTAGTTTCTCCTTAACGGAGGCACTATTTCCCAACACAATCGAACTAATACTCATAGTATCAATTGCAACAAGGTTGATATTCTACTTTAGTAAAGTCAAATAGTTATTTGTAATACTAAGGCGGCCTTCTTTCGGACTATGTTTAGTTCTAACAAGGGTATGGTAGAAATAAGCAACTATGTGTTCTCATACCAATTCATATGATTTAGTAATGTTAGTTCTCACTGTTGAACAATAATGCCGCTGTTGTGTAAAAGTGACACTAGAATCATTATCTTCATCTTTCTCAACCCATCTTTTTTCTAACTTCGCTTACTACATCTTGTATATATAATTTTATATCATCTTCATTCATAGACGGTGACACATTTGTTTTGTTATCTGTTCTATCAAGAATTCTAACCCATTTCTCGATCTCTATCTGCATCTCAGCAGTACCTATGTAACCAAGCAGGGATTTATCAATCACCGACTTTTTGATTGATTTGCGCAGGAATGCATCCTGGGATACAGAGAGCGCCGAAGTGTAAAGTCCAACGACTATTAGGTAGGATGACAATCCAAAGTAAGAGATCGTTACCGCACCAAAGGGCGGAAATGAACTGGCTACCAACGTGACTTGGTTGGATATAAACAACAGCACAAATCCAAATGCTGTTATGGTCATGCATCCTTTAACGATTTCATTATGAATATTCCGTGCAACGACTAAAAAGGCGAAGCCAAAGAAGACGCCTCCAGCTGTTGAGTTAAGTGAGGCATACACATAGTAATTAAGCCATTCAGCGTCTGAAGATGGGTTATACAGTCCTGCATAGTCTATAAAGGTACTTAGGAAATACACTAGGGGAATGCAGACCAGGATCCAGTGTCTTAAGCGCCATTTCCGTACATACTCGTGCAAAAGAAGAACAGTTGCACCCCAGACAAATACGAATGAAAATAAATCAAGATAATGGTAAGCAATACTTAGAACAAAATTGGGAGTCCCTTCTACGTTAGAGGGAAATTCTACTGTGCTAGTAGGATAGATTACTGTAGGTTTTGACGCAAAGTTGTTAAGATCCATTGCGACTGCGGAAGATGACGCTATTGCTATTAGCGCAAATGATATAGCGTATAGCAATACAATAATGGATTGCCTGTTAGATAAATACCATGATAAAAACTTCTTAGCAAAATAAACCATCAGACCGACGCTAAGAGAATAGCTTATTATCGTCAGAGCAACTAATATGTAACTTGAATAACTTGAAGTAAGAACCATTTGAATAACCAACATCAGAACTATTGCTGATAGCGAATACTGTACTACTGTGACGATTTTATACATAAGTCTGGTTGATGAGGACTTGACATACTGGTAACTGATCTTTCTTTTAGTATATTGTAAGACGAGATATTGAGTTATTC
>JBAWET010000089.1:0-10528 GCA_049591355.1 Nitrososphaeraceae archaeon | reverse complement strand
GGTCCAGGCGCTAATTACTTTGATTGTGGCGGAGGATTTGATATAGTCGTAGGATTTAATCCTGCTCAGGGAGACACAAACGCAAACAACTGTGAGGATGTAATTCAACATCTTTAGATAGCAACCTTAAATGTGGCAAAGCAAATCAATTGTTATTAGCACGTGGAACATAGTTCAAGTTCAGATATTGAATAGCCGGATTTGTAAATTCCAATATCTATTGACCAATGTTATACGCTGATCTTGCGACTTAAGAGTTAGCACTTGTATTTAATGTTGTTCTTCATGTGGCACACAACCTTGGAGTTCACTCGCTGAAGTATCTCCATACAGAGATTAGAGGACAGGAGGGACTGCTAGTTTAATCAACCGTTTAAGAAAATTAATTTATGGAGATGGTTTGTTTAACGTCACGATTATGATTTGTACTACTAATTTGTCCTGGATAGAAGTAATCTGCTTCCATCTATGAGTTCAAACTACTTGACGCGTTCCCTAACTTTCTAAAAGTTTAAAGAGATCATGATACCATGATGTAGTTTAGGTCATAAGATGGCAAAGTGTCGAGAATGTAGAGCCGAACTTCCGAGTGACGGCAGATTCTGCCCAAACTGTGGAACACAGATGGGACTTAAGAAAGACGTTTATCATGTGTCAGCCGGGGGGTTGGTTGGAAAGGTCAAGGAAATAGTACGTGATGCCAACGTCAAGAGGATCCTTGTCAAGGATGAAAAGGGGAAATTGCTTCTTTCCATTCCTGTCACGTGGGGAGCAGCTGGAGCTGTTGCCATGATAACTTTGGCACCTTGGCTTGCAGCATTAGGAGTTATAACCGCCGTAGTGACTAGATGCAGGATAGAAGTCGAAAAATCACTTGATAACTAGCGGTACATGGTTGTCCGTTTTCTGTGATGTACTTTACATCTATCATAACTGTTATCAAAAGCGACCACAGTTTATGTTTGTTCTGTCCACCGTTACAAAAATACTATTATGAATCCTATATTTTCTTAGAATTCGTAGTTGTGGAAACCCTATAATTCACAGTATTGAATATTTGGAGTTCTTGTAGACTTGTACTAATAAGATATAAGTTCTACTAGAAAAGAACTTAATATCACAAATTTATATTATTAGCACTCATACAAGATACATGCAAAAGTTTGATCTTATAGTAATTGGAAGCGGATCTGGTCTTGACGTAGCAAAGGCAATAGCTCAACATGGCCCTAAAGTTGCAATAGTGGAGAGGAGTAAAATGGGTGGTACTTGCCTCAACACGGGTTGTATACCATCAAAATTCCTCTTACATAGTGCTGATGTTGCTGAAACGATCAAGAGGGCTCATCTTTTTGGCATTAACACAAATGGATTTTCAGTCGATTTTCGAAGGATAGTTGAAAGAGTAAATACAATAATTGACAATGACTCAGAAAAGATAAAAAACTCGTTCGAAGGTTTGGATAATCCCAAACTGATTTCCTCAGAATGCAAATTCATTGGCATAAAGACGCTATCTTGTGAAGGTAACAATGAGGAATTGACAGCAGAAAAAATATTAATTGCTGCTGGCTCAAGACCCAAGATTCCAGATATCGAAGGCCTAAATAATACCAGCTATCTCACTAGTGATGAAGCCCTTCGGCTTACGAAACAGCCAAATGTACTCACAATAATAGGTGGTGGATATATAGCATGCGAGTTAGCGCATTTTTTTGGTTCACTAGGGACAGAAATTCATATAGTCCAAAACAAAGACAGATTGATACCATCAGAGGACCAAGATGTTTCCAAAAAAATAACTGAATTATATTCCAAAAAGTATAACTTGCATTTGGATTGTACAGCGCAATCTGTTTCGAGGAAAGGTAGTACGTATAATATAAAAACAAGAAACGTATCTGGTGATGTTGTAGAAATAGTTTCAGATCAGTTGCTTATTGCTGCAGGTAGAACGCCAAACTCAGATACTCTTGATCTAAAAAAAACCGGCGTACTAACAAATGATAAAGGGTATATCACTACAGATGATTATCTCGAAACAAATGTTAGAGGGATATTTGCACTGGGAGATGTTATTGGTCGTTATCCATTTAAACATAGTGCTAACCTGGAAGCTCAATACGCTTATCATAATATCCTAAATCAAGATGAAAAGATAGCTGTTGACTACACCGCAATGCCCCATGCAATTTTCTGTTCTCCCCAAGTTGCTGGCGTGGGTTATACTGAACAGGAACTGAGTGGTATGAAGGTAGAATATAAAAAATCGTACCATGAATATATCCATACCGCGATGGGTAAAGCTATATTAGATGAAGCAGGATTCGTGAAGTTCATGATCAACGCAAAGAGTAAGGAAATACTCGGTTGTCATATGTTGGGTACCGAAGCATCAATTCTTATTCATGAAGTGATACCCATTATGCGAAATGGGAATGGCACAATTGGTAAAATTGTGAACTCCATTCATGTTCATCCAGCATTGTCGGAAGTTGTCGCAAAAGCTGCATTTGAGCTAATGTAGATCGAGTCCGTCGTTTCTTAATATCATCTAGGTGACAAAGGTGTTCTACAATGGAATTCATTTTCGGGAGAGACTCATGCATACTTCAGCCAGAATTTGAAGAAACAACAATGGGTCATATCTTGTTTAAAAGCGTAGTACTGTTTAGTAGTAATCAAAAGCAGGACTGATGCAATGATCTAAAGTTGATCTATGATGTTACTTGGGATGGATCTCTTCTTTCCCATTACTTTGACAATTTCACTCCAGATGGCAACAGTAACCCCACCCATGCCTTTTATCTTTTCTAGGAGGTCAAGAAGTTGTTCGTTACCCTTCACAATTGTTTCAGCTCTCAGATCAATCGTATGGGCCCCGATACTTTTTCCCACAAACGTTACTTCATTTAACCCAAAAAGATCAATGGCTACATCGTCAGTCTTCCCGTTCTTTGTTGAGATAAAGAAATCAACACGCCGCCAGCCAAATTTATCCAGATTCAAAGAATAATTTGACTCCAAAAATTCTTTTTCTAGCCGTTTACGTCTACGCTGAATCGTGGTCAGAGGAATCCCTAATCCATTTGCCAGAGCAAGTGAGGATTTTCGTCCATTGGGGGATAGAAGGTCTTTCAAAATAGTCTTATCTACCTCAGACAAACTATCCTTAATGGAGCTACCAGTACGGTTAGTAATAGCAAATTACATCCCTAAGTTATATTTAAGGAATTTGTTCGTTATCCAAAGAATCGACAATATTGACGACATGATAGTCAATACATATTCTAGCCATACATTTACCTAAAAATTTGCTTCCAGACCCATCATTTATCACATCTACAGCATATTGTGTAGATTATCAATCCTTTTTTCAAATTGATGTATGGATTTAGTTTATCTGCATTCTTCAACATCAGTGAATTTCTCACATCCTTAAGAAGAATTACATAACCTGCCAAAGAGGAATCACTATTCACTGTTAACCATGGATATCTTGGGAAAGAGCAATGCTGAGGAGAAGAACATCTGATGGGATATGAGGCAAAATTACCAGAGGCTTTATGAACCAACTTATGATCGATCCTGCACTACAGGATTTTGTTAAATACCATTAGAACTCTTCCAAATTCATAAATTGATATAAGACAACTAACCCCTCCGTATTATCAAAAAATGTCTGTTTTCTTTTTGTTGTTTCTATAATTATCTTCTTCTATAGAATATTTTCTATTCTATCTCTCCCAGGGCTTATTAAAAATGATCCTTCACAATTATTCCTTGTTGCATTTGTGGCAATCGAAATCACAGCCGTACTCCTACAAACATGGAGCCTGAAGTTGATTATGAATTCCTGTGTTTCTCGTATGCTTAAATTTAGCGATGTGATATTTGGGATCCTATGATAATTGATGGTAAAAATAAAACGAGCAACAGTATTATTATTCCAATACCACCAACAGCAAATGCTGGATATCCAATTAATTTGTTTTTAGCAATTTCGGATATGCCACCCAGTCCTGCGCCTATTATGAGGAGTATTGTTACAAATTCATACATCCCTATTAACTTTGAGATTGCAGAAATATCAACCAAAGCATGTTCATATTTGCTATTTTCAATTTGCGCTTTATATTTTAGATTTGACAATGAACCATCTATTGTTTTGTCGCCATGCAGAATGTCAATATGAGATTTGTATTTGATTAAGTTGTGACCTACGGCTGAACTGTTACTTTTATTATTAATATTATTTAAAGTAATATTCAGGTTATCTACTTGTGCCTGCAAAATATTTTCTCCTATTCTCTCTTCGTTATAATCATTTAACCAATCTATTGACTTCACTAGGTGTGACACGGATACAATTTGGATATCATCCTTTTTAATGCCATATTCTGTCGCTTGAGTAGTAGTAAAGATGGCCAAAATTGATATTACTATGACATACAGCGCGATAATCAAGAAGAAGCCGGGGAGATGATTTTTACCATCTGTAAAAGAATTATTTGACATACCTACCTAGCCACATTTTAGTCCTATTTTTGTGTTGGTTTGGCATACTATCTATTCTATTGAACATACTACCCAAAGTCTCTGTGTTTTCTATTCTTAATTTGATCCTTTGTAGGGATACCTTGAAACCTCGATGCTATCTTGTTTGACTCACGTTAGTCGTCTTAACTGCAGTCGCAATAGCAATAGTCAGCATTTCACATCTAGAATGAATTCTTACTGAGGCCATTGAAATTCCAATATTTTTGTGATATGAATAATCAGGTTCTTTCTTTCCGTGGAGGACCCGAGATATGTTCTAGAATGTTGGGTTTAGTTTTAGTGCATGAGCCTTCATCGAAAAACGAAACAACATTTACATTTGCGTATGCAAAAGGCTAAACAGAGGAAAATATTATGTGGGTTTAACCTACCTCGCCATACTTTTAGCCTACTGCGACGACAGTCCGCTTATAACTGTGTAAACATACCGTAATAATTTGGATGATTGCTGAAAGCAATTACTTAGTTGCAGCCATATTAGTAATATTTGCAGATAACGGTACAATATTTATATATATCTTAGCCGTATATAATAATAACTTCATACGTTATAATGCAAAAAATAATTACGTGTTTGACTTGTAGCCTTACTGAAGGTAAGATGGTTACGGATCTCGAATCTGGTGAGATCGTGTGTAGTAACTGTGGAACAATTGCTACTGATATAGTAGAAGACAATGGAAGAGAATGGAGATCATTTGGGGATGGAGAAAATAATAGGTCGAGAACCGGACTGCCTTTTTCACTCGCAGTACATGATATGAATTTGTCTACAATCATTGGTAAAACAAACAGAGATTCATCAGGACGGATGATCGATACGAATATGCAAGCTAGAATGAACAGATTACGAACATGGGATGCTCGAACTCAATTGAGTGACAGCTCACTACGAAATTTCAAAACGGCTTTTATCCTGCTGGATAAGTTGAAGGACAAACTAGGGTTGCCATATTCAGTTATCGAAAAAACTGCATACATTTACAGGAAGGTCCAAGAAAAAGGGCTGGTTAAGGGAAGGTCAATATATGCAGTTCTTGTCGCGTGTCTATACATTGTATGTAGGGAAATGGGTATATCCCGGACCATTAACGAAATTTCGCTCGCAAGTGATATACGAAAGAAAGCTATTACAAAAAGCTACAGAGAGATAGTAGTAAATTTAGAACGAAACATGCCCCAAGTAGATTACTCTCAATGCATAGAAAAAATTGGAAGTAGGATCGACTCAAGCGAAAAGGCAATTAGGCACGCTACAGATCTAATGAAAAAAGTCATTGAATGTGGATTTTCCGCAGGCAAAGGTCCCATGGGACTTGCTGGAGCAGTATTGTATATCTCACTACAGAAAGATGGAATGATTGTGAGACAGGCAGATATGGCAAAAGCTGCAGGAGTTACAGAAGTAACAATAAGAAATGTATCAAAAGATCTAAAAAAGAGGCTTCATCTCATTAGCTAGAGATTTTTCCTGAATCATCTTAATAGGTCAAACTATAACATTATATGTACACTTAAACTACAATTGAAAATTTTGGAGAATGCTAAAAAGTTAGCACTTGGTGTCAGAATAATTAAAACTACTGAGAAGAATATTTTGGTGCAAATAATTCCGTGTTAGTATCTAAAGTGGATCTAATTTTGGTGCTCGGTTAAAGTTATGAAAATAATAATTCAAATTAGCTAAGAATCAAAATCATTCCACAACTTTTACATTGGATTTATACGAGGTTAACAGACCTAAATATTTAGATTGTACGCAGATTTGAAGTGTATGAATGATAATATTCTTTACGAGTCCGATAGGATTGGGACATGCTACACAGGACGTCGCAATTTGTGAAAAATTATGTTCTCTCAAACGAGAGGAAGTTTTTTTCGTCTCTGGTTGGCCTGCCATTGACATTTTTTCAAAAAATGGATACGTTGCTTATAATGCGTACAAACCTCACAAATTTAATGTGAGTAATTCTATGGAATTACGTTCTGTTTTAAGATGGGTTTTGCAATATCTTCTATATTATAGAAAATGTAAGGGAATTGCTAGCGACTTTATTGACAAAAATAAAAATGGCTTGATAGTCAGTGACGAAGATTTTGCTTCAATATCCATAGGAGAAAACAGAAATAGAAAAAGAATTTTGATAACGGATCTAATTGGAACTAAATTTGTTAAAGGGTTATTTTCAAACATTGAACTAAGAATGAATCGATCTTTGCTGAATATGATAAAAAAATGCGACCGAGTTATCATCCCAGATTATGGGGAGAATAGAGATAACATATCCCATGTTGGACCAATTGTGCGAAATTTAAGTACAACAAATAGATCAGAATTACGTAAAAAATTTGGCATGCAAAGGCAGACAATATTGGTTAGTATTGGAGGGACAGCAGCGGGAAAATATTTGATTGATATGGCAATAAGGGCGCACAAGAAATTGATAATGAAAATGGATGTAGACATGATAGTTGCTTACGGGCCGTCTTTAAATAAAAATGGAATTTATGATTCAAAATGTAAGCCCATTGGGTTTGTAAATAATTTGCATGAATATGTATATGCGGCTGATTTGATTATTTCTTTAGCCGGAAGGTCTACTATGGACGAATCGATTGTGTATGGAACTCCAGGTATTTTTATTCCTGTTAAAAATCACTTCGAACAGGAGGAAAACGCAGGGAGGTTAGGTTATACATATGATGACATATTCAGGTTGGAACATTTAATAGAAGAAAAAATAGGAACTGGCGGAGATAACAGAACAATTTCTCCAGATGGTGCTGAAATGGCCGCGAAGATCATTCTGCAAATGCTTGAATAATGATCAACCTAACAAAATATTTTATATTCTGGAATGGATAACCTGCGTCAATGTTTGATCCGGTACTTGATATTCAAACTAATCTATCTCGAAAACCTTAATTATTTGGCGTAGTCTAGTCAAGAATAGATGTTAACGTGTCTGGCATTTTATAATCAAGGAGGAGGGCATCGTACGGTTGAACATTTCTGAGAACAGTTCTATTCATAAGTGAGCTTTGTAGGCTTTTACTGTACATTTTGAAACACTCTTCAGCGGTACATCCAAGAGTAACAATATGCCCTCTGTCCTCTAACACGGAACTGTACAAAGAAGCAACTTCGAGATCATCCTCCATTATCAATAAATGCGATGCCGAAAACAAGATAATTAACTACAGTACCTTACTCCGTCATATTAAATATACTTATAGTCAAATAGTTTCCAAATTTGGGAGAAGTTTGGCATTATTTCATTTAAGAGCAATGATGTACACGCTGAAAAAAGAAGATAGATGATAAGAAGTTTAAGTTTGAATCAAGCTTATGAAATCTTTTCATGTCATTGTAGTTTCATACATTCTGTCCTCTTGCCTGATTAACAATTTGGCCAGGCTAGAGAGTAATTTGCTTTCAGCAACAGTTTACATCATGAATGAAGCATGTAAGTGTACGACGTGTACATTCTCCATATAAGGTGTGAAACGATTTAACTTCGTTCGAGTCGTTGGTGAAGAGATGTTTGTGTAATTAATTCTCTTAAATGCTCATTGTGTATAAGCAAGTTTATGATCCTGTCCATCTCTTCATCTACTGAATATCCAGAGAATTTTATGATATCCACTGCCGTAATCCTAGCCTGAACTCTTGTGGCATTTTCAATAATTTTTATGGCATTATATGCTTCCTTACCAAATTCTGTGAGACTATACTTATTGTTAACCTTATTAACCAGTTTGCCCGCGGTAAGTCTCGATATTCTGAAATTGAACTGCCTTCTGGAAAGGTTCAATTCGTCCATTATATTTTTAGAGGTTAAATTATTTTCTGTGCAGGTAGAATCTCCTTGCAATAATCCTTACCATATCAAAGTATCGTTCTTGCGAGAAAATTTTCAAGATCCAGATCAGAGCAACTGAACTAGATTTTCTCATTCCAGTTACGGATTGCCTCATACTAGTTCATGTCCCCTTTACATTATAGCCCGTGAGAAATAGTATTTATTTTTTGTCATAATCCCAAAAAGTACGATGTTACTAATCATATAATCTTCTTATCATTTTCGATTCATTTTGTACGATTCTAAATTAAATCGGCAAATTCTAGAATTCTCTAACTGGGCTTGCCAATGATAAGAAAGTACATCATTGGTTAAAAATTGAGGTGACTCTTGACCATGCAATGCTCGCAGATCTATGAATTTGTACAAAAATAGCGACCTACAACAATTAAAATTATGCTAGATACTCTATCAAAGATTTGGGTAGATCAAAAATCTGGAACTGAATTATAGCAACTATATACTAATTCTATGCTTACAAGTCAGATGCCCATTTATGCATTTACAATGTTATTTGCAGCCATTATACTGGAATTAACTGTCTAAGAAATGCTAAAATAACAACAATTAAAGAGAACGTATAAACAACTATTTAAGACAGAAAAGAATTCATAGGCATGAAACTGACATGATCTTTTGGATTATGTGTAAGATAGATAGGCCTCAATAATAGAAATTTGAGAAGAATTGGTACATGAATACAGAGACAGAATTTACATTCGCAAGGATATTATCCTGAAACTATCAGAATATGGGGAACTCAACCAGAGTAGGCTAATGAGTTATTGCGGCTTGAACAATATCAAACATAAGGGAATACTTGATGACATGGTAAGAAAGGGACTTCTGGCCAAGATTGAAGAACCCTGGGGTAACAAAACGATAATGAAATATAGAGTGTCTGAGAAGGGAAGAGAAATCCTAAAGGAGGTCTTAGAACCATATGAGGCGCTATTTCCAAGAAATGAGAAATCAGATACGTAACAATGTTACCCAAATGATTTTAAGCAAAAAGGGAGAGATTCGCTAAGTAATGGTCGATTTTAACGATGATAGGTCTAGTCCAGAGCGGAACCTTTTCAAACTTATGGACGGCATAATTTATCAGCTGAACAAAACAAAGAAAATGTTTATCATTATGATTCTCACGGTTATGATTCTTCCTCCTATAACTTTACTTATCAGTTCTTTGGTGTTCGCGCCACCGTATGAAGACAGTGGTCCGGTTCAGAAAAAAATGATACCTGGAGAAGGAAGACATTACAAATTTTTCAATTTACGTATAGTCCCTCTTATCATATCTGCAGTCTGGCTGGGTATAGGAATAAGACAATGGTTTGTGTTGTCAGAGTGGACCAAAAAATATGAACGATACAAAAAGTTACAGGAGGAGGTTGATAAGAAACTTGAAGACGATGACAATAATAATGGTGCTCAGAATTAGTTGCCAACCGTGTAAAAAGATACTGCCGTACTGGATTCTTACATTCCAAATTGTCTATGGATCTCCTAGAATGAATAAAAAAAGCAGAATCAGAAAGTATCTACCCGTTCTAATGCGTAGAATACGCCCAAGATTACGTGATCCTGCTATTATTAACTACTACGTTACCTTATCGTGAAAGCTGACTAAATACTAGTCTTATTTAAGGTAACCATAAGCTAGTTAGCCTTTATGAATAATTTCACAGTCATCACTAACTTGATCTCCATCAATACTAAAGTTAATCCAGATTTCATCTTTTCCATCTCCGCAGATTATTGCATCTTTACTGCCATCAGGTTCAGTAGAATTAATGGCTCCTGATTCAGCACTAATTTGGTCACTTCCTTGCCACTATTACATCGTTAGCCAAACCCCCTATTACTATGTCGCCCCCATCCTCGCCAAAGATAGTATCATGACCTTCCCCTCCAATTATTTTCATCTGCTCCATATCCGCCAAAGATGTTATAATTCCCATTACTTCCAAGTATTTGATCACTACCATTGCCCCCATTCATTATGTCGGTTCCTGCGTCCGCAGCATATAATCCGCAGGGCCATCTCCGCTCATATTATCATGACCTTCCCCTCCGATCCTTTTGATCCGCTCCATCTAGTC
>JBAWET010000088.1:0-22202 GCA_049591355.1 Nitrososphaeraceae archaeon | reverse complement strand
GGTACAACCTACCGTCAGGAGAAAAGACTGTAATCGCTCTATCATAGCCCGCCGCTGCTGGTAACAATTCAGTTTCACTTTTTTACGGTCTTCAATTTAAGTTTACCTTGCCAAAATTTAAATTAATTCTTGCCTGATAAATGCGATATTGCAAGACGAAATAAGCTTTTACGGACATCCAAATATCATTTCGTCTCACCCTACTACGATGGAAATAACGAAAGATAGTCACCTGACGCGCCGTGGCAATTGCATCGTAGGCGTGTGCGCATCCAAAGCCTGTTCTCAGCTACAACAGAATATTCGAAGTAATCTTTGCAAGGACGAAGGCGTAGTCAAAATAGAGCTAATTGTTGAGCCTTATTCATTCAGCATCTTTGGTAGGAGTAGTAGCAAGCTGATCCTTTCTCACCATCATGATATAGTCATCAGAAAATCAAGCTATGTGGACAGTCGTACGCTTTCTATTCAATGTAACATGTCTTCGTTGGATGTTCCTCGTAGTATTATCTACATGTTGCAAGATTCCAACACTATGGGCAGTATGCGAATCACCGTGGAATAAATAAATCGTTGGATGAACTATGGAATTATTGATTACTACTCAAGATGCGCTAGATCCTTGCGTAGAAGATATCTTTTCGTAAACGTACATGTACCTTCTAAGGAGCTCCTGGACAACTGATTTTGGAAGAGGTGGCGGGACAGGTTTGTCTCCATTTTTACCAAGCATATCCACTTGGTCCTTGAATCCAATTTTTGTCAGCCAATCTCTAAGATACTGTTTGTCATAGCTTTCTTGGACAATTCCTGGTGCATAACGTGACTTAAGCCATACCCTAAACTCGTCAGGACCAACTGAATCTGCAAGGATTATTTGGCCATTGTTGGGATCTCTGCCAAATTCAAATTTCACGTCAGCTATTATAAAGCCCGATCGGTCAGCTAGGTCCACCATATGATTGTACAAACTTATTGAAGTATTTTTAACATACTGGAGCTCGTTGACTTCTAGAATTTGCTGATCCAGAATCTCCTTTTCCGAAATGGGACGATCGTGAATATTGGATTTCGTAGTTGGATCAAATATTGGCAATTTTAACTTTGAGGCTAATTGTGGATTTGCCACGAAAGATTCAAAGTGTGGAAGTTGGCCATGCTTATATCTATCAAATAAACTTCCATAAAGATATCCCCTTACAACACATTCAATTGGGATCATGTTTAATCTTTTTACTAACATTTTATCGGTTCCTTCCAATCTAATCATGTGGTTCTTGACACGCAGCAAATTGAACCAAAATTCGGCAAATTTGCACAAAATCTCCCCTTTTCCCACTATGGGTGTTATCATAGGGACGTCATAAGCTGACACTCTGTCCGTAAAATGAAAAAGAATATTTTTTTCATCGACATCATAAACATCCTTTACTTTCCCGGAGTGAATTAATCTCATTATGCGGATGGATACTATCATACTAAATATTAATTTCTTGGTCTGTGAAAAATCATGATTTTAGCAAAGTTGAGTAAGATGGACACTTGACTTCAACTTCAAGGTGGTAACATACGACACACTTCTTACCCCTCAGCCAGTTCTCAAGTCATATTCTTTCCATCTTTCAGTTACCTTTTGAATAGTTTCCTCGTCTGGTAACGCTTCTTCTTGTACCGGCCGCAGATAGCCTTCCTCTCTAGTCTTCTTTGTTGCATCAATCCCCATTTTGGATCCCAAATTAAGAAGCGGGGAAGCAGGATCTAAGGTGTCAGTTGGAGAGTTGTCTATCAAGATCGTGTCTCTTTTAGGGTCAGATCGAGTAGTTACCGCCCATATCACGTCGTTGACATTATGCACATCAACGTCCTCATCTACAACAATAATGATTTTTGTTAAAGACAGTTGGCCCATACCCCATAGGCCCATCATGACTTTCTTGGCTTGGCCTGGATATCTTTTCTTAATTGATACTAATGCTAGGCCCTGAAACCATCCGGCTGCTGGCATTGAGAAATCCATAACTTCGGGTTGAAAGATTCTAATCAATGGTAAGAAAGCGCGTTCAATAACCTTTCCAATAAAAGCGTCTTCTAAGATTGGTTTCCCTACTACGGTGGTCAAGTAAATCGCATTTTTTCGCATCATCATTCCTGTTAGGGTAAATGTGGGATAAGGTTCTGGAGGTGTGTAGTATCCTGTGTGGTCCCCGAATGGACCTTCGAGATTAATTTCACTTGGATCCACATACCCTTCAAGAACAATCTCTGCCGAAGCTGGAACTTCTATATCTACTGTTTTACATTTCACTAATTTTATTCCTCTCTTTCTTGTTATTCCTGCAAAGAGGTACTTATCCATCCCCTCAGGAACCGGTGCAACAGCACTAAAAACTACTGCAGGATCAGCTCCAATAACGATGGCAACTTCAGTCTTCTCATTTTCTTCCTTGTTCATTTGGTAATGTAATGCTCCTCTCTTGTGGATTTGCCAATGCATTATTGCCTTTTTAGAACCCAAAACTTGCAGTCTGTAAACACCCAGATTTTGGATTAAAGTCTCAGGGTTTTTCGTAACAGTTACACCAAAAGTGATGAATTTTCCTGCGTCATTCGGAAATGACTTTGTCACAGGTAATAATCCAATGGAAGCTTCGTTTCCATTTAATACCACTTCATTGACTGGCCCACTTTCGACATGCTTTGGACCATAGTCAGCTATTTCAGATAGTTTAGGGAGCATTTTTAGCTTGCCAAAAATGGTCGAAGGCATTCGCATCCTAGAGATCACAGATATGCGTTCGCCAATTTCCGAGAAGTCTTCTAAACCAAGTGCTATTTTTAAACGGTCTAGTGAACCAAATGCGTTACCTAGCACCGGATATTTGTAGCCTTCCACATTTTCAAATAATACTGCCGGTTGATCGACTTTGTACATAAGCCTTCGGAGTATTTCAGCAATTTCAAGATCTGTGTTTACTTTTGTCCTAACCCTTTTCAGTTGGCCGATACTTTCAAGGGCAGCTATGTATTCACCTAGACTCTCAATTGCCATAAGGTTCTTGCTTCAAAAATAAGATATTAGTCTTCCCACATACCAAGACGTCTTGCATTCTATAATGCTATATAATTGTAAAAATAGATTACCAAACTCCGTGTAGATAATTAACTTCGCTTTTTTAATATCTGTCGGTTATTAAGTTGGGCAGTATTGAAAGTAAATTTTTCAAGAATAAAATATAGAATTAATTATAACGCTGTAAATTACAATTCAAGTACTGGCAAGTACGAGAGCGCAAACGAGGCATTTCAATTTTACAGGCAAGCAAAGACAAATCAATGGAAATGCGATAAGTGCATCTCAAGATTCAGTACTTTTAAAGAATTAAGGAAACACAAGTCTGAAGACCATGCATATTGAAAAAGATCACCTCTGATTTTCAAAGTACACATTTGATACATAGTCTAACAGTGACTCTGCCATTACGGCTTAGCTGCGATTGTTTCGGAAATAGTGGGATAATTGTTTCAATATAGTTGCTGTGGCACCCCAAATTACTTCATCTTCCCACAGAATTTGTAACCCGCGTCTATAAGTACCTCCATCCGTGGTCGGGCTGTATTGTAGTAGAATATCCAAGATATTTGGAATGGGGATATTAAGAATTTTTTCTACTTCATCATTTGCTCTTAAGTATAACCCACTTTCAATGATTGCTACATATGGATAAATGACGTACTTCGAAGTGGATGTTTGTACGCTATCAAGACCTCCTATTATTTTGTCTCTGTGTATTTCCAGCCCAATTTCTTCCCTAGTTTCTCTTAATGCGGTATCCAAGGGACTTAAATCTTCTATCTCCAAGTTCCCACCAGGAAACGATATTTGACCAGCATGATCTTTTAACTTAAGGCTCCTTTTGGTCAAGACTATATGGGGTATGTTATTCAAAGGATGGATTATTACGAGAACTCCTGCGACCCTGCAAGCATTTGGTAACTTTTTATCGATTGTAAAATAATCCTTTTTCAGAACACGTCCTAGGGTATCACGAATTTGATCGAAATCAAGCACTACAACATCCGCGCGAAATATACACTTAAATCTATCAACCTGAGATCCAATTCAAATTGGCTAGTAATGGTAATAATGAAACTACTCGTACGAGATCTATGTTTGTTTTATTCATTTGGCACTAAGATTCAATTATGACAATTGCCTCAAAAGTATTATTCGAGCTAAATCCACCAAAATTACTTACAAATGATCACTTTGATCTTCTAGAATTAGACTCACAAATCGATAAATTCGTGAAGAGGGCCCAAAAGTTAGCGGAATACGTCGATGGATTACACATAACCGATAGCGTCTTGGGAATTCCTCGTGTCTCCAGTGTAAATGCTGCTGCAATATTAAGAAAATCAGGAATAAAAACAGAACTGAGCTGCAGTCTTCGCATATCTGATCGTAACTTGATTACAATATTTCAATTCTTGAGCGAGGCGATCCGGAACAATATCCAGCGTGTATTGATACTGAAGGGCGACGATCCTTGCTATGGTCCTAGAATGTCATCGCTAACCGCATCAGAAGTTCTTAAAATATTAACACTCTATCGCTTTAACGAGCACATGAAACTTGACTTATCTTTCCCTAGTCGAATTGTCAATCCTTCAAATTTCGAAAAAAAACTTAGGGTTAAACCCCATGCGTTTGTGACGCAGTCAATATCGTCTTTGGCTGATCTAAGAAGCATAGTGGATCTTGCCAGACCTTACGGAATAAAAATTATAGCATGTATTTTGTGTCCGTCGGAGAAGAACAGAATCTCGGCACAAAACATCGGATTGGACTGGTCAGCATATGAAAAGCATCCAGTTCATTTCATATCAGAAGCAGCTATGCTTTCTGAAAAAGTATTATTGTGTTCGCCCAACAGCTTCAATGATGGTTTGGATTTAGTGAAGGAACTTGCAAAAAAAAATAATTCATAGAACTACGTTTCGACGCGTGGCTGTTACTTCAGTTTTTAGTTCATCTAATACGGCTCTATAGAATGGTTGTAGATCGTTATCTTCGCTAAGCCTAGGACGCCTGTGATCAATAGTGATCTCTTTTTTGACTTTCCCTGGGCGATTTGTAAATACGATAACCCTATCTCCAAGACATACAGATTCCATAATATTGTGCGTGACGAAGATTATGGTTTTTTTCGTTTTTGACCAAATTAGTTGAAGTTCAACGGACAGCAAATCCCTAGTTTGAGAATCCAGTGCTGCAAAAGGTTCATCCATAAGTAGAACTTCAGGGTCCATTACCAGTGCCCTGGCGAGAGATACACGCTGTTTCATTCCTCCAGACAACTGATAGGTATATGAATCTGCAAACTTTGTAAGCTGCATTGTTTCGAGATAATGCATTGCTATTTCTCTTCTCTTCTCTTTGTTCAAACCCGCTACTTTGAGACCAAATTCTACATTGTCTATGACTTTGAGCCACGGGAACAGTGCGTTCTCTTGAAACACTATGAGTCTGTCAGGTCCAGTTCCATCGATGGGTTGACCGTTGAGAATTATTTCACCTTCACTGGGCCTGTCCAAGCCCGCCAGTATGTTTAGGAGAGTAGACTTGCCACAACCAGATGGACCGACAAAACAAACAAACTCACCTTCCTCAATCAGGAGATCGATATTTTCTACTGCCGTAACATGGTCATTTTTGGCATCAGTAGTCGTGAATCGTTTTGTGATGTTCTTCAAATGAAGCTTCGCCAACTTTTCATCTTGACTCCGATGCAAATGAAAAATCCGCGATTCCTTTAGTGCAATGACCCATGTTTAGCTCTCTTAATTTGTCTTTAATACTTTTTCACTTTCGTATAAATTTTCTCATACGATCTTCATAGACCTTCTCCTGTGCTAATGTGACAAAGACGGAATCTGAGCTCGAATGATGTCACAAAATTCCTACGAATATATCTACATCACTAATGCTTTTTTGGTGAAGTCCGTATTTCAACAGATGGTTGTAGGCATAGTTTGTACAGAAGCTAAATAATAATACCTTTCTCGTACTAGGAGCATTTCAGTGTATTTAATATCTGGCTGAGCGAAGCATTGGTCTTAAATCCTTGCGGACTTAGACTTGCCTTCGAAGCCTTGAATCCCACTCTATTTAGGGTATCAACTATTTCTGATAGAGCAAGAGGACTTGCTTTTAATTTCGATGCAATATGATCAGTATGGAAGTAATAAGGTTCTTGAACCTCCTCAATACCTGTGGATAGTAAGTTGTCCATTGATCTGCGCAGACTAGGTGTCCTTTGAAACACCCCAAGGGTAGGTATCAACTGAACCATACTTTCTAGAAATCCTCGATCATTTAGAGGCTCTTTCCAGAGGGGGCCTCCAATGTAGCATTTCGATGAACACACTTTGCAAATTCTAGGATTACTTTCGACATCCCATATTTCACGATGTCCGCAGTTAAAGCAGTGAATTACATACCCGATCTTTGAATAAAGATCATTTGCTTCAGAATTGCTGACACTTATTTTTACGTATGTTCTCATATAGTGTAAATTGGTGTGACTAAACAACGGTAAAATGTTCAGATCAAGCCTAGCCGCAGTAAATGCTATTAACGATATGAGTAGCCTAATCCCAATCTCGTTGGTGTATTCACTCCTGATCGGATATCCATGATACCGACGAAAACAGACTTTTGGATAAACTCCACAGAGAACTGCCGTGTCCGTTGCAGTGATTGATATCATACCTCTGTCATTGACAGCACGCAAAACACAGTCCAAATGTGGCGATGGACTCCCAAATGGGTCCAAGTCTACTATATCGTATCTATTCTTTTGACTGCCCTGAGAATTTGACTGTAGAAAACTGCATACTTCGCTCCTATGAAAATAACATTTTCCCTGGATTGAATTTAATTCGGCTGCCTTTCTTGCAAATTCCAATGCAATTGGATTGATATCATTCATGTATACTGATTCTACCGATGGAACTTCGACACCGACGCGTAGACCTCTGGCACCTACCCCAGAAAGGCAATCTGCAAAGGATAAGTAATCCCGTGTTTTCAAAGTGGAAAAGGTTTTGTAAGCAAGGACCGAGATATCTCTGTTCCTCTTCGCCACAGGGTTGAAAAACGCTGGAGTTTTCGAAGGGATTTTTTCCGTCAGTGAAGCGCTCGGAACAAGAATCCGGGTATCACCTTCAATTATTTCGGATATTTCAGACAGCAACGGTTAGTTTTCTACCAACAGCCGCTTAGTAAGGTTATCATTTAAAAAAGGAGGCCGAAATAAGATTGAAGTAGAACTTTGCATAAATGGAAAGGAAGAAACCATACTAGGTTTCCTTTGAGAGATCTTCTCATAGGAGGGGTGGATGAAGCAGGACGAGGATCATTGGTGGGTCCTTTAATTGTTGTAGGAATTAGTGTCAGATTCTCTCAATTAGACGAGCTCAGAAAAATCGGGATCAAAGATTCCAAATTGTTGACACCACTTAGTCGTCGTCGTATGCTGTCAAGTATGATGGATTACGTTGAATCAGTATGTATATGCAAACTGTCTCCAACAGATGTAGATTTTGGTGTGCTATTTAGCAGCCTAAATGTATTGGAAGCCCAAGCAATGGCAGCCATTATTGAAGATATTGTCCCCCATATAGCATACATTGATTCCTGTGATGTAAATCCAGAACGATATGGGGAAAGGGTAGCAGGATTTCTGTCTACAAATAGGCCCAGAAAGATTATCTCCTCACATCATGCGGAAGCAACAAGTCTCGCTGTGGCCGCTGCATCGATTCTAGCTAAAGTCACTCGTGATTACGAAATAACAAGAATCCGTGAGCAATATGGTGAAATAGGTAGTGGTTACCCCTCAGATAGAAAAACAGTAGAATTCATAAAGAATTGGATCGTTGAAAAAAAAATTCTTCCACCTTTCGTCAGAAAATCTTGGAAGCCAATGAAAGCGTTACTCAACAGAGAACAATGTATAACTTTGGATCAATTTGTATTGTAAATTGCATATACCATTGCGTGGTCTTTATCAAATGGATCAAGGTCGACTCTCTGCGTCACAACAAAAGAATTCTCTTCCAGCTTCTTAACTTCCTGTTTGATCACCTTTCTAGGATCCATTGTCACATCGATGCTTCTTGTTTTAATAACTAATAACAAAACGCCACCTGTTTTGAGATACACTCTACAATTATCAATTGCAATATGTGTTTGATCTGGCTGTGCAATATCACAATAAACTAAATCAATCGTGTCAAATACGGAAAAATAGCTTCTAGGTTTTCTCGCATCTGCTATAATTGGAGTAACATTCTGTCTTTTAGATGCAACATTAAAAATAAGTTCTCTAGCCACTCTGGATGAGGATTCTATGGCGAATATTTTTCCTATCTGGCCGACGATATCGGATAGATGACTAACAGTAGTTCCAGTAGATGCCCCAAGGTATAAAACATTGCTACGCACAGGGAGATGAAAATTCTTAAGGCCTTTCGTAAGCGCCGCTGCCAACTTGCTTCTAAAGGGGTCCCATATTCTATATTCGTTACCTTTCTTGACAACCAACCTTTCACCGTATACGGTATCCCCTCTGATCAGATTTAGAGTTGCAAGATGTTGACGACCATCTAAAGTTATATTGCTAATGCTCTCGTCTTCCAAACCGATTTCTTCTCTTATCGTATCCTTTCTTCTTTTTCCAACGTTCACCTTTATCCCTCCTGCCAAAATTTCCATCCTTTCTGCGTTTATCATCAGACCGAAGGCCCGTATCATATTTTGACCCGAATTTTTGAGGACTTTTTTGGATGGTTTCGATCCTCTTGTTAAGACGCGACATTAGGCCGTCCTCAGCCGGCGCGTGGCGATACAGATCAATCCTCGCAAATATAGCTATCTTTGATGCTAATGCTCTTGCTATCCTACCCCTCTGCCATTTTGGTGCCGAATGAACTGCGGGATGTTGGAACAACAACCCATGTTTAGGTGGCCTCGCACCCGTCTTCAGTGCTCTAAACAGGGCCTTCTCAGCTCCTAGAATCTGTATAGTACTTGCAGGAAGGAACGCAAGCTTCCTTAGGCTCCCTGCCCTTGCTATAAGCCTTGCTGCTATTACTGGTGTAAGAATTTTCTTGATATTAGGTGCGATATCCTCCATTACTGTCTCTATCATTTCTGATAAGGCCTCTCTAAGTTTAGATAACTCGATCACTTCGGATGCAAGTTTTTGAAGTATTTGGCTACTCTCGGCTGCTAGATCACCACCACGACTCTTCGATGCCATATTCATTATCAATTGAATTTTATTCTCTTGTAAATCTGCTTGAAAAAGAATATCTTTTGTTATATTCTCCCTGGGTCCAGCACTCTTAACTATAAATGCATATGTAGTTACATTCTGAAGCAGGTTATCAAGCTCAGGGAAGTGAAGACCGTACCATTCTCGCATTCTGGTTCCTATTGTATTAATTGTTTCATCGATTTCATCCAATCCATTTACAGCCTGACCTACGTGAAGATCTAGGCTCTCTGAAGTCAGTTTTATCCTGATAGAAGAATAGTCAGTTGCAAATTGCTGAAGTTCTTTTATTGCTTCAATACGATTTTCGCACAGTCCGTATTTTGTAACTAAGTCGAGCTTGTTTTTGTTAAGAGCGTCTTGTTCTGATTCAGCGAGAAGATTTACTCTAAATCCTTCTTTGCTAAGGATATCTAAAAGTATCGAATGGCTTACTCTAACGGAGTAAAATTTACGTAAAAGAGGTAAAATTTCTGTGAGTTCTCTGTTTTCACGTAGCGACAATGAATGGTAAGCTGTAGACGGCTGTACAAATTTTCTTGAATGAATTAATTTGCCGGCATCATCTAAAACAACTAACCCCACCTCAAAGAGTAGTACATCTGCTGATTTATCCAATGCAGTCCAGATTTGAACATGACGTGCTCATTAAAAAATCTAACATCAAATTTTAAATTAAGACACGATTCCAAATCCTTGCATTGTCTGGATTTTATTCTCCAACATCTGCATGATCTTCATCATGTTCCTCTTTGTAATGGCTATCCCCCTCGAACTTTGTTAAGAATTCCTTTCCACATATTTTGCATCTAAATGTACCACCCTCATATTCTGACACGGCAATCACCTCTTAAACCAGATAATGCTTTAGGTAATAAGAAAATTTCACTTGGTAAAGTCTTCATAGAGCAGATGTGCTGATCGGTTTTGCAAGCTCTCGCTTAGGTACTTTGCTTTGTTTGAGGGAAAGGAACTTTCTGTACGCCGATTCTACATCAAATCCTTCATGTACTACTGATCTTACTGCCTGTATCATGGCAACCGGGTAATCAGATTGCCAAATATTCCTTCCCATATCAACTCCTGTAGCTCCTGACTTAACTGCATTAAATGTAAGTCTGAGAACATCCTTCTCATTTGAAAGCTTCTTGCCACCTGCTATAATTACAGGTACCGGACAACCTTCAACAACCTTCTCAAAATCTTCACAATAGTATGTTTTTACTATATGAGCACCAAGCTCCGCTGCAACCCTACAAGCAAGTCCAAGATAACGTGCATCTCTCACCATGTCCCTTCCGACTGCTGTGACTGCCAATATAGGAATACCATATTTTTCTCCTTCATTAACCAATTTGGCAAGATTTGATAAAGTTTTATGTTCATATTTACCCCCAACAAATACAGATATTGCCAGACACGAGACATTGAGTCTTATTGCATCTTCAATCGATGTTGTTATAGTTTCATTTGAAAGATCCTCGCCTAAAATGCTGGCGCCACCTGAAACGCGAAGAACTATTGGGACCGTGGCATTTGGATGGACGGATGTCCTTAATACTCCCCGAGTTAACATCAAAGAATCAGCAAAGGGCAAAATCGGTTTAATGGTCTCTCTGGGTATCTCAAGCCTTTCTGTTGGGCCAAGGAAGTAACCATGGTCCACTGCAAGCATAACACATCGTCCATCATTATTTCCGATAATCCTTGATATCCTATTTTGCATTCCCCAATCCATTTTTATCACTTGTTTCATAATTGTTTATGACTTAAAAACGAATTCATTACTTATGCAATCATGATGCTCCCAGATCCTAGGATGTCACTACGACTTTCATTACTCCTATTGCTTCATGGGCGCAGACAAAAGCATCTTTTGACTGCTTGATGTCAAACCGATGTGTCACTAATGGCTGAACATTAATCGATTTGTCTGTGATCAGTGCAAGTGCCTGACTAGTTTCGACTTCTGATGCGCCATAGCTTGGAAGCAGAATAAATTCGTTAGAGTATATCCTACTCAATTCTAAATTAACTCTAGCATTCTTTGGTGGTACCCCAAAGAGCAATATCCTTCCGCCTCTCCTCGTAAAGGTTAACGCCTGATCAAGTGCTCTTACGTTACCAGTAGCAATTATTGTCGAATCTACTCCGATGTCATTAGATAATTCTTTGATTCGCTCGGATATGTCCTTGGTTTGTAAGGGATTGAACGTAAGGGTATTTTGATATCTCAGAGCAAATTTTAGTCTAAATTCATTGATATCAATTACAAATATTTTATTAGCACCTGCTCTTTCTGCCAATAATAGATGCATCATGCCTGTAGGTCCCGCGCCTATTATCGCAACATTGTCTCCATCTTTTACGGATATCTTATTGAATGCTCTAATGCAACATGCAAGAGGCTCTATTAGGGCCGCTTCTTCGTAAGAGACGTTATCTGGCAGCTTGATTATTCCTCCGCGAGAAATATTCCATTGAGGAACTACGAATTCTTCAGACAATCCACATGGGTCGATATTGCTTCGTTGATACATATCGCACATTGTGTAATCGCCATGAAGACAATATCGACATGAGTAGCAGCTCACGTGATGGTGTACAAATATCCTGTCCCCTATGTCAACCTTATTGACGTCCTTGCCAACCTTAACAACTTCGCCTGCAGGTTCATGACCTACCCTGGCGGATTGCATTGCATATTTTCCATATACTTTTTCTAGGTCAGATCCGCATAAGCCGCATGAGTGCATTTTAACAAGAATATCGCCATCACCTAAACTAGGACGACTTCGTTCCTCTACCAGAACCCCAGAATCGGCTATCCTAACCCATAGCATGGAAGCACAATCGAACTGACTAGTATATATAAGAATCTAGAAAAGCAAACAAAATCAGATTTCTGTCTGAATAGTAGTGCAATATACTTGTTTTTTCATCGATAAGTTCTTAATTCGGATAGCATTACTATGTCTTTTGAGAAGGTAGTAAGATGTCTTTCAGAAAAGTGGGAGCTGTAATACTATTAATCAATAACATGGACAATTCCATTAGGTTTTATAGAGATACTCTTGAACTTCCAGTTAAGAGCATTTCAGCTGAATGGACGGAATTTTTCACGAGTGGTACAGTCTTGGCTTTGCATCCTACAACGACCAAAGTTAAACAGAGTCCCAGCATGTTAGTAGGATTTATGGTAAGTGACTTGGATGCTATTGCCACTACGCTAAAGAAAAAGAACGTGAAATTCTTTAAAGAACCTAAAGAGGAGTCATTTGGGAAGCACGCGATAATTGAAGATCCTGATGGTCATTTGATTTCAATAGCAGAGATAAAATCAAAATTATCAGAAGGATTTGACCTAATCGGTCTTATCGGAGCTGAATGAGGGAAATTCTATGGCATGGAGAGATTCCAACCAATTATTTGCATTTTTCTTACTCTTAAAATTTTATTTTACCAACCTTGAATCTATTCGATTAGCTTAACCTTTTTGTGATCTTTCCGTAGACAAAAAGATTGTCCGAGATCGATTCGCTATTCTTGATCACCAAAAGATAGATTTCTTTCATATTATGAATTATCAGTACAATTGGTACATCGGATTCCGTATTCTCCATGTTAACTTTTGCATTACCTTTGACAATAACAGTTAGATTGCCACCATTATCTAAATAGTTTATCTCCTTTGGCATCGGCTCCAAGTTCAGCATATATCTCTTAGAGCTAGATTCGATCAAATTCTGAATATTTATCATGCCTGAGAAATTAGCCGTTCTTTTCCCCAGGATCGAAGCATTCCAATGTCCGGCTACAGATTGTCCAGTCAGATCATTAGAATACTGAGAGGAGGTTGACGAAGATTGCAATGATAAATTAGTGTTAGAATGCCTCAGTGCACTAATTACCATTTTTGAAAGTGTATCTATTAAATTTCTATCAATGTCTGTTATAGGAGAGGATATCTCACTATCAGAATTTTGAATTTCAACTGGCGTCTTGTTCAAGATACTCTGATTTGTGAATATCAAACTAGAAGAAAGGTTGCTCGTTTTAAACGAACCCAATATTGATACTACTTCATCCATGTTAAATGGTGCAGTAAAATTTCCTTCTATGACTATCTTCTGATTGTTAGAAGTCAGCGAAGGATTCCTGTAAAGATAGAATGATAGAGATAATATTCCTATAATCGCAATGGATAATAAGAACAACCATCTCTGATTCATGAATCCACTATCCTTAGATATAGTTTAAACCCATTCAAGGCTATTATAATTAACTCATTGGCCCTAATGTTTAGTGTTTATAGGCAAGTCTTCAATAATTGTCATCGAGATATTCTTGTTATTGAGAGTCACCAATAATCAATACTGTGTGATAATCTAATGCCGTCCCCGTCGTTCCCTAGTGACATCTAATTCCTTCTTATTCAATTTACAGGAATTGTCACAGCGCCTTCGGAAGCAGATCTAGTAAGGAGGGCGAATTTTGCCAACACACCTGTCTTGTATCGTGGTTTAACTGGATGCCAACTTTTTTTGCGATGTGCAAGTTCCTTTTTTGAGACCATGAGATCTATTTTGCTTTTAGTCAGATCAATCATGATTCTATCTCCCTTCTTCACTAGCGAGATTGGTCCTCCGGTCATAGCTTCAGGAGAAACATGTCCTATCATAATACCTCTAGTCGCTCCGGAAAATCTGCCATCAGTTACGATTGCTACTTCAGTACCCAATCCTTGTCCAACCAAAGCTGCAGTAACAGCCAACATTTCCCTCATTCCTGGTCCACCTTTCGGGCCTTCGTATCTAATTATGACGACATCGCCTTTCTTGATCCTTTGTAGTGAAATTGCTTCAAATGCTTCCTCTTCTGAATTGAATATTTTAGCACGTCCTTCAAATTTCGTACTTTCCAAACCAGCTATTTTTATTACTGCGCCCTCAGGAGCAAGTGTACCGTAAAGGATTTTGAGCGTTCCTTGCTGATGGATGGGTCTTTCGAATTTCTTTACTACGGGTTCTCCAGAATTCGTTCCAAACTCGACCGTCTCTAAGTTTTCTTCCATAGTCCTTCCAGAAACTGTTAGTGCATCACCATGAATAAGTCCTTGTTTTAGTAAACTTTTTAAAATGAGAGGAACACCACCAACTCTGTCAAGGTCAACCATTACGTATAGTCCCCCAGGTCTCATATCCACGATGTGAGGCGTACGTTTGCGTATTCTTTCAAAATCTCGTAGAGTTAGTTTTACTCCTATTTCTCTAGATATTGCAATCAGGTGTAATACCGCATTCGTAGAACCTCCTATTGAGTTAACGATGGTGATTGCATTTTCAAATGATTCAAATGTAAGGATATCTTTTGGTCGGATGTTATTCTCTAGGAGATCGAATATTTTTTTTCCAGTTTCGTAACAAATCTGATGGCGTCTGACGCTTTCAGCAGGTGGACCAGCGCTTCCCGGCAAAGCGATCCCCAATGCCTCACTAACACATGCCATTGTATTTGCTGTATACATGCCTCCGCATGAACCCGCAGAAGGACACGCTACATTTTCCAGGCTAGTTAATTCATCAATAGTCATTTTTCCAGCGTCAAATGCCCCGACGGCTTCGTATACATCTTGCACTGTGACCGCCTTCCCATTCCACATCCCAGGCAAAATAGTTCCGCCATAAACGAAGATAGACGGTAAATTTATTCGGGCCATACCCATCATAGTTCCAGGCAAACTTTTGTCACAACCAGAAATACCAACGAGTCCGTCATATCGATGAGCTCTCATCATGAGTTCTATAGAGTCAGCTATGACCTCTCTACTAACCAACGAGGCTTTCATTCCCTCGTGGCCCATTGCTATACCATCGGAAACTGAAATGGCTGTGAATTCCCTTGGAGTGCACCCACAGTCTTTAACGCCTTTCTTTGCAAATTGAGCGAGTTGTCCGAGATGGATGTTACAAGGAGTAGCTTCATTGCACGTCGAAGATACTCCAACCATTGGCTTTGACAAATCAGCGTCATTTAATCCCATTGCCTTATACATGGCTCTGTGAGGAGCCCGCGAAGGTCCATCTACAACTGTTCTGCTAACTAACAATTCAGTATATCAAGAAAAATACTATATTTTAATATTTTAATTATTTAAGATCCTACGGAATTAGTAAATACATGATGGTCTTTAGTCCAAAATTGCTATTACTTTAATCCCATCAATCCCCTCAACTTTAAACAATGTTTCACACATTCCACATTCTGCATTTCCATTTGCGATGTCACGGGCAGAGATTTCTTCATTTTTGTAATCGCATTTAGGACAGTTAAATGTGAAACTTAATTCAAAATGATCTAGCTCGATTGTTTCTGGCATTCACTATGTAAGACAAATTCTGGTGTATTTAAAAGTCGCGACACCGCGGAAGCATTAGCATCTAAAAGATTAAATCATGAATTACTGTGGTATTTTTACAAGATGATATGAAAACAAATTCTTGTATTTTTTGTTCAATTGTTTCAGGTGTCTTGAAACCTTCGCTGGTGTATGAAAATTCTTCATTTCTTGCATTTTTGGATAGATATCCTTTTACCTTTGGGCATACTTTGGTGATCCCAAAAAAGCATTCTGAAGACATTCTCCAAATGTCTGATGCCGAAGTTGGAAAACTGTATTGCATTGTCTCTTTAATTGCAAAGACTATTTCGAAGACAGTGAAAGCAGAAGGTCTCAATATTGGCCAAAATAATGGACGAGCTGCAAACCAAATAGTCCCGCATGTCCATGTCCACATAATTCCTAGATTCACAAACCAGCAGAATATGAATGGTAGATGGCCCTTAAGGCGACCTGCTAAAGATGAAGAATTGGAGGAACTATCCAAAAAAATAAGATCAGCATTGCCTCCAGCCTAGAGAGAGCTGGGTATATTCTCAACTGTTTCCTTTTTTCCTGAAAAGCTCATTACTACCTTGGCATAAACCGAAGGATTCCACCCACGCCTCCCAGGCTTGCTAATTGAATACCTTCCTCTGTTTTGGAAGAAATCACTTCCATTCTTGTCCCTGTCCTTTGTGACAGCTCTTCAAGCTCATCTACTATATCCTTCTCTGATATAGTAGAGTCAGTAGCCCCACAGTTTGGACACGGCTCCGACATTGTCAATTGCTTTGTATTTACTAAATTCATCCTCTCAACATACTTATTTCTGACGTTACCACATCTGTTGCATTTAGCTTCAATTTTGACAAAAGGGATTTCGTCAATCATCATAAGAGTGCCAACTATTCCACTTTCGAGTGATTTCAAAACATCTTGGAGTCCATATATGGCCAATCCCTTCCCCGAGTATACTTCAGTCATGAATTCCTTCATCAATTTCTTCTCTTCCATCAGTCGATAGTCCGATAAGATCCCTTGAGAGTTTAGCTTGTCCACGATTTCCCTTATCCCTTCATCCCCCGAATATGAACAGTCCATTGTGGCAATTATATTATTCAAAAGCCTATAGTCTAGGTGTTCCGCTTTGAGAAAATTCTCCTTCGTGGGTCCAGGACCTCCCACAATTAGACCACTAACCTTGTGCTGTTCAATGAAAACTTTGTATGCATGGCTAGCCACTCTACGGTAGTATTCATTTAACTCATTATCACGAAGTCTTTCAAATCTCCTTGCTGACTGGCCACCCTGTCTATGCTTTCCTGCAACTCCGGAAGTCATGCTGTCAATAGCTTCCCAACGATCCCCTGTCAATATTCCCAATCCTGCTTCCTGGTTGTCAATAGCGAGCAAACCTATTACTCTCTCATCTTTCATCATTTCTTTGATATGTTCTGTCCAAAAATGGTCATCACATCTGTAGAGATTAATTTGAATTGGCTTAGGAGGATTAACAGGATATAACTCAATTTTTTCATTACCGATTCCTTTACTGTTTGGAATAGCACCACAGAAGATTGCAAGACCATTTTCCGGAGTTTCTTTGAAAAGTTTGAGATGCTCTATAGTCCTACTTAGTGCATCCTGGACATGTGTTCTAGTCAAATCAGATTTGATATTTGATGCCGTTCCAGCTTCATTTCTCAGCTGGGCAACTATTTCGAAGATTGGCTTTCTTGGAGGAATATAGACTGTAACTAATTCTGTTCCGTGACCAGTAATGGAGGATAACTGATTTATGATCTTAGTAAGTTTGTACTTCCTGACTGAATCCCACTTAGCTGGGTGGGTGTCTTGACTCATATTTACAATAGGGTTTTTTTTGGGATGAGCATAATATAAGGTTATCAAACAGTGAACTGCATAATTCAGAAAAAAAAAGCCGTGTCTATTTGTTTCTTTAATCTTAATTTTACATATTTGTCTTCGATCAAAGTAGTACTATTCCATAGATGATTACATTCAATCCCGGAAGCCGTCACACGATCACATTTGCAGTTTATCCATATATACAAAAGTAAACTGCAGATTGTTGGATCAGACTAAAAAATAATCTCCTTTTCTAGTAACTTGAATTCATCTTGAGTAGTAAATATAAAAACAACCAGAACTCGGTATCTCTTCCGACTCGAGTAAGGAAGTTCAGGGACAAAACATTCCTATTTAGATTAATATAAAAAACTGTAATAACATAAATAATTCATATCAATGCTACCAAGAATAGATTATATCAAACAGGCTCGAACGAAACTGGGTATGACCCAACGCGAACTTGCCTCTTTAGCGGGCATTAGTACCTCTATGATCAACCAGATTGAGTCAGGAAGATGTAAACCTAGTTACGATACTGCAAAAAAAATTTTTGAACTTCTTAGTACTCAGGAAGGTAAGACTGCATTAAAAGCTAGAGACATTTGCCGAATGAGTGTTATTTCTGTTCAAAAGCACGAAACACTACATTTAGCTATAGAAAAGATGAGAGAGAATTCAATAAGCCAAATTCCAGTGTTTGACGGAGCAAAGGTTGTGGGTCTTCTGAGCGAAGACGTTCTTGCTCGTAATATAATAGAGAAAGAGGAAAAGAAATTTCTTCGTATGCCTATTGTAGACGTAATGGAACCTCCGCCTCCGATAGTGGACCTCTCGACCCCGGCCAAAGCACTGATACCGTTGGTACGGTTTACAAAATGCGTTCTGGTGAGTGAAAAAGGAGAGGTCATTGGGATAATCACCGTCAGCGATACCCTCAAGATGGTCGAATAAGGCGACCAATTTTCTCATGAACGGTTCTCAAATTTTTCAAGACCTATGCAACAATCAGCATTCTTTATGCAATCATTGCAGATGCTAACTGCCGCGTCTTCGGGAAGATCGCATTCGCATAGGGCACATTTTCTCCTATTTAAAGATGGACCGTTCATCAATTACATAGGGTACGGTAAGTTGGATATATTAATTGTCAGAAATACTTCATTTAATCGGAATTCGAATAGAATAGACTGGTTAACAACTATCTATTCTGTATTGTATTCATTTTGTCGTAACAAGCAAGGTCTTTTAAAGTTAATGGAGGTCGTTAGACCATGCCCGAATCTTGGAAGCTTTTATGCTTAAGTTGATTCATGCGTTTGAAGTCTTGAAGTACCCATTTAGTTACCCATATCAATCCGGCAATTGGAAAACTTCCCATTAGTAGATACGGGAATATAGCTAGCAATATTGATGGCGAAAATATGTCCATTATACAGTTGATCTGAATACCTATATAAGAAATTTTGTTTCTATAACTAATCTGATAGGCGTATTTAGGGTGATCTAGTGCAAATTGTTATAGTCTAGGATAGACTGTTCTTAAATTACTAGTGGTCTTTCGGGATGTGAACGGATTGTTCGGAAGATAAGTATTGGTCCGAATCTGCAATAAGTGAAAAATTCCTTATCTTATAAGACACTTCTTTTTTGTCCATAAGTATGCTAAAACTAGCTGAAGATCCGCTAGAGATATTTACTGGTTCTGTCATGGCCTTGGTTATGTCGATTGTTGTTCCATTTTTGTCATAGAATGCAGCGATTATAACAGAATTTGATGCAGTTTCATTTCCGTTGTTAAGCACTTTTCCATATATGTAATAAAAGCCAAAAATGTCTAAGCGAGGTCTAACAGATGTGAACTTCAATAAATAATTCTTATCTACTCCTCTCTCGCTCTTAATTTGAAGTGAGAAATCATGTACGTTACTCACAACATTTTTGTTTAGAAATAGGACTTCAAATGGCGAGGTATATCCACTATTAAGATTTCTTGCAGCAGTACTCGCGCTTGCATTACCGATCGGCATTCCGCGGGCATCCAAAAAAGTTACAAAAATGACTATATTATTTTTTGGTTCTTTTGAAATATTTTTTAGCTCCCCAAAGAGGTGCAAGTATCCATGATTATCCAGAATCGTGTCCGTTCTTCGAACCAAAAAATCCGATTGGGAGCTTGAATACGCAGTATCCACGTTGGCAACTATGATGACAAAAACAACAAGGGGAATTTCTAATTTCATTTTAAGTGATACCTTCTATCGTCAATTTCACTCGCGAGTCATCTGGTCCTTAACCGATAGTACTAAAATACTTATGACTCACATTCCATTTATAGGTTCCATCAGGAACATGTAATTGAAATTAAAACATATTATAAAGTCCTAATATGCTGCCTGCGCGTCACATTTGGAGATTACATTTTTCGCTTCTGGAAGTTGACCCACATTGAGTAACTAAAGATTCCAATTGAGGCCAAGTCAAAATCTTGCAAAAGAATTAGGTAAAATCAAGACCATCTGAATGCAAATGGAAACAGAGTTAGTTACGATCATTTTTGGCTTGAAGTAATGGTCTAGTCAAATACATGGATTAAAATTCATTTATAGGTTTGGAAACAAAAGCTATTATCTTTCTAACCTGCTAATTCAAAATCATAATTTTAGCACGGCGTTAGCAGCTGCTCTGAACAGGTATTTTTTCTATTTTTTTCCAGGTAGTGTAGTTACTATGGTCAGTTAGTTCTACTGAGTAGTCATCATAAAGTTGCCGTCGGATCTCGTCTGATTCTAAAAATTGTTTTTCGTTTCGGTACTTGTCTCTTTTATCGATCAGTTGCTCTATCTTTAATTTTTCTTCATTCGCAACTTCTAATACTTTCAGACCCAATATTTTCATCATGTCATCTACGAGTGGTAATATGACTGAACACATTTGCTGTGTCAACATGTCAAGGGAGCTCAATTTGTTTACTTCAGATACAAGGTTAAGGAATGAGCTAATGGCAAGCGATGTATTCATGTTATCGTCCAGTGAATCCTTAAAATCAACCATGCTCTGAACGGTGATTCCAAATTCTTCACTAGTTAGCTTCTGTTTTTTTGTTGTTTTAAGTTCGTAAACACAGTGTTCGATTTGTCGCCATTTCTGTAAGGCCTCGGAAAGCGTTTCATCGGTGTAATCTATTGGTTTAGAATAATGGGTAGTAAGTAGATATAGTCGAAGGGTATTCGCACCCCATTTTTCCATAGCTTTTTTTACTGTGATTATGTTCCCTAAAGATTTAGACATTTTTTCTGTCTTTAATGTCACTATTCCAATGTGCATCCATAACTTCGAAAAGAGTTCATGAGTAAATGCTTCTGATTGAGCCACCTCATTTTCGTGATGCGGGAAGATTAGGTCTTGCCCACCACCGTGTATGTCTATTCTGCTTCCCAAGTACTTTAATGCCATAGCGGAACATTCTATATGCCAACCCGGCCTTCCTTTTCCCCAAGGACTATTCCATACTGGACCATCTGTTGAAAATTTCCAGAGGGCAAAATCTAGTGGATTCTCTTTTAAAGCATCAATTTCGATTCTTGCACCAGACTGTAGTTCTTCGACAGATTTTTTTGATAATTTTCCATAAGATTCGAACCTCTTAACTCTGAAATAAACTCCGTTTGATGTGATGTATGCATAGTTCTTCTTTACAAGTCCCTCTACGAGGTTGATCATTTCTCCAACATGTTCGGTAGCTTTGGGATATTTGTCTGCCAGTAAAACATTAAGTTTAGTAAAATCTTCAAAGTAACTCTCGATGTATCTTGATGATATTTGTTCAGCTGTTATGCCCTCTTTTTTTGCTCTATTAATTATCTTGTCATCGATGTCAGTAAAATTTTGAACAAAGATAACTCTGAATCCCTTGTACAGCAAGTATCTTCTTAACACGTCAAAAACCAAAATTGTCCTGGCGTGCCCAATATGACAATCATCATATGTCGTTACACCGCAAAGATAAATGCGAATATTGTTATCCTTGTCTGGAATCACTTTTTCAAATCCATTATTAAGTCTGTTGTAAATCTTCATGCTAAAATGAACCTGTGGCTATATGTACGATAAATGTATTGACACAGTAGAAATCCTAGAAATCCAAATAAATTTCGTTTCCTCTAATATCGACTTTGTACGTCTTCAATTTAACCCCGTCGAGATAGTCAAGCAACGCTCCTGTTCTGATATTATAGTGCCACGAATGTAAGGGGCATTCAACTATTTCTCCGTCGAGGGCGCCTGGCGCAAGGGACCCGTCTTGATGTCTACATATCGCATCTATTGCAAAATAGTTTCCATTAACCCTGAAAAGTGCTATCCTATTCCCTTCGACATTGAGTTCTTTTCCACTCTTTTCCTTTACTTCACTAGTTTCTGCCACTTTGATCCACGTCATATTTATTTTCACTTAATTTGTTTTACGAGTCTTATAAAGTATTAATTAGAACATGAATTTTGGAACTAATGCAACGTTGTGACAATACTATGGCACTAGTACAATATTAACACCTTCGCCTTCCTAGCAAGAATTACTATACCTCATTTGAACATCTGTAAGTTTGTCT
>JBAWET010000087.1:0-2785 GCA_049591355.1 Nitrososphaeraceae archaeon | reverse complement strand
AAGACTAGTGGTGCTCAGACTTTATAATGGAGTAGAAATAGATAAGTCATTTCATCTGACTCCGCACTAAAAGATATGACCCAATCATTATAAGTACAAAACTGTCTGCGGAAGAAATTTTTTACATCTCTATTATGTGCCTGCAGGGGAAGATCGCGTTAAGACATTGTCTCCGTCTTCCTCTTATCGTTGGATGCATTCAACAATTTGCTAATCCAATAATTGCAAGTATACTTTTTTTAACTTTTCTCTTACCAAGTTATGGATGTACGTGCTCAAATCGTCTCCGTTAAATTCATTATTTTTGAAATCATTTAATCCGTGTTTGACTGTTTTTACATTAGATGATTTTACATGCTTTATAGTCTTGAATTGGATTATATCATGGCCTTGTTTTTTGTCACTGCTTTTCTCGTTGTCTCCCTTGTCTCCTGATTTAGAAACTGAAATAGAATTGTAATCACGGCTGGAGTGATCTTGATTTGATGTTGATGGAGATAATGATGATGAACCATCCAATTTATCATCTAGCTGATCCGAAGGATTAGCGTTTACGGCCGCCGCATATGTCGTGGTTTGAGGAGTTGTGTTCTCGTTATTGATATCGGTATCTGATATGTCATTCGTGCTTGTATTAGAATATTGAGGTAATATAGTATGGTATCCTACATTCTGAATTCCTTTGGTATAATTGGTAGAATTGATTTGTCCTGAACTTGTTGGGATGTTAGTTACTGTTGGGTTGACCATGCCAGTAATATTGATACTGTAAAACTTGGATGTCACATTGCCGGAGCCAGAAGCATCAGAACAAGTAATCTTGGAAGTTAATTCATTTGTTCCTTCCTTTATAAGTTGATACTTCTTAGTATACGTAAAAGTCCAGTTTGAATAATCCTTTGGTCCCCCCTGGCCTATGCCAGTCACATTCTGCATTGGTTTAGCATCATTCCAATCTACATACACCTGACAATTAGTTTCTTGCGTATCAGAAGAAGTACCGTAGATACTAAGCTCGCCTAATGGAACCGTTTCATTGGCCTTGGGAGATGTTATCTTTACGCCAATTTTATGAGAAGTGGTCGCATTCGTGCCGCTCAATTGAGCGTAAACAAAGTTCGGACCAGCAAGAAGTACGGAAGTTAAAAGTGTGATTATTGTAAAAAAAACGCCCACGTAAGATAATAATGACATATTACTCCTCACTGAAAATGATTAGAAACTTTGTTTATAACAAGTTCTTATGCAAAATATAAATGAATAATTAATGAGAACGTTAAGTCTACCAAGTGACTAAGAATAGTTATCCTAGTTACTTCTAGAAAATGGAAATAAAACATTAACTCAAAGCATGAATTTAGTCAGAAATTATAAGGTCTATGTTCATCGACGTTTTAGGAATGTTGGTATCGTTTTCTGGTGACACACAGGTTGTAATTGCTTTTTCTAATACAATTAACGAAATAGCTTATGTGAGGCTCAATGCAATATTGTATGTAGCCTGTATTTGAAATTCAAACTCTGTCTGTTGTACTAAAAGTATTGAAGGTGGAATAAGACAAAGATGTAATAACAGAATAAGATCAAAAAAAAATGCTAAATCCCTACCGATGCGAAAATTTAATTGCCTAATTGTCCAAACTACCACAATGACTGAAATTAGTAGAGCTTATTGTCATCCGAAGGACGTAGATGTTTCAATTTCTCAGATAAGTGACGGGATCTATCGGATTGCAGGTTTTGTAAAGGAATTTGGTATCACCTTTAACCAATTTCTGATTGAAGATGATAATCCAACACTGATTCATACAGGACCTGTTGGTATGTATCCCAAAATAGAAGAGAAGGTAAAGGAAGTCATTAATCTTGAAAAACTTTCTTATGTTGCCTTCTTGCACTTTGAGAGTGATGAATGGGGTGGAATGAAATTTCTTAAGGCACCCAAAGCAAAGCTAATCTGTAGTGAATTGAGCTCAAAATTGAACTTGACAGGATGGTATGAAGTTCCAGCTGATCACATCTCCTTTTGGGATAATGAAGTTCTTAATACTGGTAAACGCACCTTCAGATTTATTATGACACCTCACGTGCACCATTGGTACAGCATGATGATGTTCGAAGAGACTACAAAATCACTATTTCCGTCTGATTTGTTTATTCAACCCGGAGATAACAAGCCGGTGATTTCAGAGGATCTTTCAGATGCCATGATTCAATTGTATAGAGCTGTAGGGATTTTCGGTAGCGAAGAACCTGTCCGCCAAACAACTAGACGAATTGTCAAGCTCGAACCAAAAATGGTCTTTCCCATGCATGGTTCATGTTTGGACAGTTCTATGTTCTCCAAGTATACAGATGCAGTAATCAATAATGAATTTGCATATTCGGGAAACTTACTGGGACAAAAAGTCCCCATCGTCACTTGAAGTTCAAATACCATTTATAATTATTTAAAATGATAAAATGATTGTGCAATTTACTAGACTATAGGTTGTCGTTATAGATTTTATCTTGAGTTCCCGGGGAATCAATACAATATTGTATGTAATTCACCAGTCATAAGTAAACTAGAGACGATCTGATATCTCATAATGACTCTACTTATATGGAAGTACATATTTCAGAACTGTTAATGTTAAAGATCCTCAAGAAAGTCTGGAGATCTCCAATCATTTACGTTTAATTTGATTTAACTTGGAGAAATTACAGTAACTCTCTCTCATATCTAATGACCATACAACGTGTAATATCATCTTGCAAATGGATAAACTAAAGGGTTATCTTC
>JBAWET010000086.1:0-1528 GCA_049591355.1 Nitrososphaeraceae archaeon | reverse complement strand
GTGATATTAGCCTCCTTTGCGATCAATGCCGTTGTCGGAGGAATTCCCACTTCAACGGTAAATTTCTTGGTTTCTGGATCTACTTCCACCCTTACTGGTACTTTCATCCCGTGAAAATCCATTGTTTTTTCGTTTATTGTATTCACAACCTGCAATACGTTTATGCCCATTGGACCCAATGCAGGACCCAGAGGTGGTCCTGCGCTTGCTTCTCCCCCACTAACTAGTGCAGAAATGGATTTCTTTTCGCCCATTGTAGAATAATCTTCATAGTTGATACCCTCCTTTAATTTAATAGTTCGTTTTATGGAACAAGAAATGGAGAGATTGAAATATTACTTCGATGCGAAGTGAAATTTTACACATAGGCGAATGAATTTGTTTATTGTGCTATTTTTTTCAAATAGTTTGCATCTACGGTTACAGGTATCTGATAAGGGGAGTCCAATAGTAATACTGTTGCCTCTTGTTTTTCGTAATCGACTCGTGTAATCTTTGCTTTCATAGACTTGAATGGACCTGCGATAACTTCTACAGTATCATCTATATTTAATTCGGTGACTACTGGTCGTTTGACCAGATACCCCTCTATATCCTTGTAAGGGAGTTCTCCGCGAATTTGCCCTTTTACATGACGAATGCCAGCCAATGCCTCATAGGCAATATTTGAATCGGGGGCTTCGACTATTATGTAGCCTTTGAAACTATCAAGTAGTAATATAGACCGAACAGGGATTTTCTTTGAATTTATTTTATTTTGAGCCATATTTACAACAACATGTTCTTGACCACCTGTTGTTCGTATCGCAAAAAACTTTGAATCTGAAATTGGTATTTCAGTGTGGGCCTGCACTTGAGCGTCGGGGTGGATATTGGAATTACTTTCTGTATGTGGTTCTGGCGAAGTTTCACTATCTTCAGATGCCTGCTCAAGTTCTTCTATGTTATCTTCATCGACAAAATCAGTACCCTTCAAACTTATATCCAATCTACGGTATTTAGTGCAATTTATAAATTTGCTTGAATATCTTCTTATTTGGATAAGCTTAAGATTATCGACCTAAACCCAAGCTCAAGAGTTATACTTTCAATTTGTGACATTTTTCCTTTTAGACCTTCTTCTTGCAAGAATCGTGGATAAAAAGTAAAGCAAAAATCCTCCCACAGCAATTATGAATCCATACAGAGACAATGCGGCTTTATCGATATACGTGCCTATTCCCACACATATTGCTCCTAGGACAAGAAGAAACAACCCTGCTCTAACTGATCCCGGCATATTCATTTTGGACATTAATCGTACCCGATTGCACTTATCCATCTATAAATCAATGGGCATTGAAATTGTTGGAACTATGATAGTTGTAAGCGCATCAAGCTTTTTATCTAGCTGAAACCAGTACAGTTTCCGTTACCACATGAAGATAGCAGTCGTAGGCATTGGAGTTGCTGGAGCATATCTAATGAACAGGCTTGGTGATGATCATGATAATCATGTGGTAGGATTTGAAAGGATGTCGGACAAAAC